>NZ_JBHWMB010000021.1:0-114392 GCF_042730015.1 Streptomyces sp. NPDC059957
CTGCTTCGCCGTTCACGGCGCCGACGTGGCGATCGTCGTCACCACGAGCTCCTACACCACCCCCGCCCTTGAGTACGCCGCCGCTTGCGGCATTGTCTGCGTCGACGGCGAAGCCCTGGCCGCCTGGACCGACTCGGCCGTGGCCCCACCCTGGGAATCGGACAGCTGCGATGCCGCCGCCAGGGTGCCCACCGCCTGACGAGTCGGCCTCTCTCGTCTTCTGACCTGCCCGATTCTGCAGGGGCGGATCCTTGAGGGGGCAGCGCCCGCGCGCTCACATTCGGGCCGGTTCCTGACCGTCGCCGCTGGCACTGCGTGGACCTAGCTGCGGCACGGACCGTCGCCGACGCCGTCCGGCCCTTCGGGCCGACGGAGGTGATCGCGTCGGGCGGCGGCACCCGCAACCCGGTGCTGATGCGGTGGCTGCGGGAGGAATTGGGCGGGGGTGACGCGGGCGCGGCGCTGCGGACGTCGGACGAGCTCGGACTGCCGTCCGGCACGAAGGAGGCGTACGCCTTCGCTGTCCTGGGCTGGCTCACCGCGCACGGTTTGCCCGCGAGCCTCCCCTCGTGCACCGGCGCCCGGCACCCGAGCGTCCTCGGCTCGATCACACCCGGCGCGGCGGGCCGGAGCCTGCCCGCGCCGCTGGCGACGGCGCCCGGCCGCCTGGTCGTCCGCGCCCCGCGCACATCCCGGTGAGCAGGGCACGGTCCCCGTGCGAGATCGCGCGCACCCGGAGCACACTCCGGCGGGCTGTTCGGCGAGCCGCTCGGGATCTGGGGCGGTCTCACCGCGCGCGAGAGGCACCGGCTCCGTACCGAGGAAGCGGAAAGTCCGTCCCTGCCTTCCACCGCTTGAACAGTTTGTGGCCCCCGGGTCGCTCGATCGGGGGGAAACAGGTTCTGTCCCGTGCGGCCGGCCTGGACCGGGCTGCCGCCCGTCGGGCTGTCGCTTCGAGGGCCCTGGGCGCCGCAGACCTCGATACGCTGCTCGACATGCTCGGTCTGCGGCCCGAGGACGACGAGTCCGAAAAGGGCCGACGTTGATGTGAATGCAGTATCGAGGCGCCCGGGTGTCACGGGGGTGCGGTCAGAAGCTGAAGGCGGCCTGCAAGGTGTGGGACGGGGCGCCACTTGAGCCCGGCGCCGAGCTGGCGCTGAGGATGGAACTCGAAGGAGCCCGGGAGCCGTCCCGGCGGGCGTGGCTGTCGGAAGAGGCTGAGCACCTGATCAGTGCTTGTCTGGGTGGTCTGGGCAGCGCGAACGGCCGTGTTTCGTAGGTGGCGTCGATGCCCACTGCTCAGGCTGTGCTGGTCGAGCCGGGAAAGAAGCCCGTCGCGCCTTGTTGGCGACTGCCCCAGCAGGGAGCGCCGAACGTCTCGGGACTCGATGTCGACACGACGTCCCATCCACCGGTACGCCCCTGGCAGCCTCTCTTCCACGGGGCTCGCGGCCGCGCCGGCGGCTCTGCACAGCCCTTGTAGACGGGATCCGTCAGAAATGGAGCAGGCTGTTTGAGCCGTGAAGTATCGGGGTCCTGTCGATGACCAGGAGTCGCCTGCCGCGGTCACGGGGTACGGGTAGGCGCGTTTTTGGCGCAGCTGGGCGCCGTAAGTGCTGTCCGCCGCTAGCGTGGCGTCGGCGTTCCAGGAGCCGAGCCAGGAGCTGCGCGGGAGTGGTGGCCGGCGGCGGGTGCAGCCCTGTTGCGGCAGGACGGCGGGACAGGGGGACCTCGGGCATGAGGTAGCGCATGCCGTCGATATCCAGGGTGCACAACGACTCGCCATCGGGGCCCGCGGGCCGGCTGAGGTACACCGTGAACGTCTTGGGAGGGTTGCCTGCCACGACGCCCTGCAGCGGGGTCAGACCGGACCGCCGCTCGCGATCTGCGGCGATCACTTTGCCGTCGACGAGCAGCTCGACTGGCCGCCCAGGGCGGCTGCACCAGACGGTGATCGAGTGGCCGTCCTGATCGACGTGAAGGCGCTGGCGTATCACCATGAGGTGCCTCCTGTCCTCACACCCTGACACGACCACCATAAGGCGGCCGGGTCTCCTTTAGTGAAGGGCCCGGCGCGTCAGTGTCAGGCGCATCAACAGCCTCCAGTGGCCTCCAGATCCTCTCGCTCACGATCCTGCCCGGTTGCCGGCCCTTGTCCTGTTACCGTCCATGACAGCGACTCCCTCGGTGACGCGTGCATGAAGATCCTCTTCAACCACGCAGACACGGACGGTGACTCATCGCAGCGCATCTGTCGTTTTCTGTGCTGACCGGGTGACGTTCGGGAAGGGACCGGGCGTCGCCGTGCGGCCCGGCCTGTCCAGAGCCGACGATGGGCGCCTCTGCCACACCCGCTGCGATGGTCAGGAGTACCGCTCATGCTGGAGCGCATGCTGAAGAAGGACCGTACCGAGGTCACCTTCATCCTTCCCGCGGACACTCCACCGGGCCCGGTCAGCGTGGTGGGTGACTTCAACGGCTGGCAGCCGGGTGTCCACACCCTCAAAACCCGCAAGGACGGAAAGCGGGCGGTCACGGTGGCGCTGCCGAGCAAGAGCGTTCACTCCTTTCGATATCTGGCCGCCGGGGACTACTGGTTCAACGACGACACGGCCGGCGACCGGGACGGTTCCAACAGCCGCCTTCACACCTGATCTCGGCACTGCCTCTTTCGGTCAGGTGAAATGCGTGGCGATCGCGGTGCGCTCACCGTGGCCCTACCGCAAGCTCGATGATCCACAGCCCGCGAACGCATGGCGATTCCACAAGCCATCCGGCCTCCGGACCGGACCCGGCTTGGGTCTACCGACTTTGGAACGCGCGCAGGGCGACGCAGTCCGTAACAGAGGAGATGCCCTAACGTCCGATGACCTGGCCGCCGACAGCATCCGGAAACTCGAAGGCGCCGTAGCATGAATGCTCTGCCGGAGCACACCGTCGAGCTGCTACGCGTTGCCCTCAGTCAGGCCCAGACGGCGAAGACGGCAGGTCACGACCAAGAGGCCCTCACCCTCGCCAATCAGGCTCTCCAGATTGCAGAGAACGCTTCCGGGGGCCAGTAGTACTGTGCGGTGTCCGCATGGCCGGACCGAGAGGTTCGTCGCTTCCGGGCCGCGCCCAGCACGGCTACGGCGACATCGCCAGGGCCTCCTGGCGCGGGGAGCGCGGACGGAGCGCTGCGGCGCCGGCTTGCCGGAGGTCCGGCAGGGGGCTCTTTTCGCGGGGTGAGTGCCTACCGTGCCCCTCCGCCGATGGGTCGACTTGCTCGACCTGGGGCCCTGGGTGACGTCGTATTCGCTGCGGCGGGCCCACCGAGCTGCTGCGCTGGTCGCTCCGTGATGCCGTTGCGTCCCGCCGGCTTTGCCGGGGAAGGGCACTGGCTCCGCGCCCTGCGTGGGGAGGGCGGCTGCCGCCGGGTCCGAGGCCCGGGGACGGTGGTCTGAGCGCCGTCTACGGGGGCTGTCGGGTAGCCATTCCGCGGCCGGGGGAGGCGGTCGGGGCGTGGGGCTTCCCGGTGCCGCGCGGATCCCGGGCGGCAGTCGTGGTGCCGGTGGCCGGGGCCGCGTGAGCATCGTTCTCCCGTACGGCTCCTGCCGACGAAGCCTCGCTGCAGTCCGGGCTGCGTGCTCCGCTGTCTATGCGTCTGACCCGCTTCCGGTCGGACAAACGCCCCCTGGCAAAAAGACTCTGAGTTGCCGTCAGAACTCCGGTCGAGCCTCGGTGGACTCGCCGCCTCTCCTCGATCCAGGTGTGCGTGGTGAGTTCGTCGATCACCTTGTCGGCGATCTTCCGCTTTTCCGCGTGTGCGTTGTCGCCGGCCTTCTCGAACTGCTTGAACAGCTTTTCCGCCGTCTTGTGGTCTTCCTTGAGCAGCACGATTCCGTCCACCAAGTGCCTCCTGGGCTCCGCTGTTGCGGGCGGCGCGGACGGCCACCCTGACGGCGTGTACCCGGTGCGGAGTCGCGCGGACCGTCCCGGCCAGGGGTTTGGCCCGGACGGGCGACCTGCCGGCCCCACACACCACCGGTCGGCCTACTGCGGGAGCCCGTCCGGGCATAGCCCGAGGGGGCCGCCGGCGGCCGGCGGGTCCTGGTCGACGGGGAACAGGCAGAGGGTGCCGGTGATTTCCAAGATGCGCTGCAGCTGGGTGTTAGGGGCTGCCAGGCGGATGACGGTGCTGGTCTCCTGTGCTGCGCGCCGTACCGCGAGAAGCGTGTTGAGTCCGGAGGAGTCGCAGAACGTGACGCCACTGCAGTCGATCACGAGGTCCTTGGCCGGTGAGGCGTGGCGGAGAGCTTGGGTGAGGGCGGAGTGCAGGGAGGGCGCCGTATCGATGTCGATCTCTCCAGTGGGCCGTACGGCGACGGTGTGGTCCAGGACTTCGATGGCCATGTCGTTGCCGCCGGATTCGCGGAGAAGGTGTTCGGCCATGGCTGGGTCCCTCCTTGGCTCTGTGGGTGCGCCCTCGGCTCCCGGGCTCGACGGACGGTCGCCGGCCGGGGGAGTGGGTCAGGTGTGGCGCTGGTCGTGGGTGTCCTGGCGGAGCTGGTCGGTGTGCCGGGTCAGAGCGTCGATGCGTTCGGCGAGGTCGGCGTCCTGGGAACGCAGGTGGGGCCGGGTGTCGGCGAGTGGGCGGACGAGGCGGGCGGCGTCGTCGTGTGCGAGGGCCTGATTCAGGTCTCCCACGGCGCCCTCGGCGCCGGCGGGCAGGCCGGTGAGCGAGGTGACCTGGCCAGCCAGGCGGCGCAAGTCGGCGGCGTTGTCGCGGGCCCAGGCGGTGACGGTCCGTTCGGCGGCGCGGGTGGTACGGGTGGCCTGGACGCGCTGGTCGCCGGTGCTTCCGGCGGTGCCGGGGCGCAGGCGCAGGTAGCGGCGCTCGGCGGCCTGGCGGCTGGCGACTCCGAGGGGGCCTGCGAGGTCGGCCCAGCTCGCCCCGTGTTCGCGGGCGGTTTCGATCAGTCCGCTTTCCCAGCTGGCCAGCTCCTCGCGGATCTCGCGCAGCATGACCAGCGCGGCCAGCGCAGGATCCGGACCGGGTGCTTGAGCGGGCTCCTTCCTGGCTGCCGACGTTGCCGACGAGGGTTGCTGGGCGTCTCTTACGGCCTGGTTGATGGCTTCCAGCGCCGCCGCGGCGGCAACAAAGGGGATCGCTGGGAGTGACTCGGCGTACTCGTTCATGGGCACTCTCCACGGCCTCGTCACCCTTCAGGTGACATCCTACTTGTCATCGTTTCGATGACATGTTACAACGGATGCACGTTGAAGCGCATTGGCAGTTTCTGCCTGAACCAACTGGAGGTGTTTCGCGATGTTGATGCGCACTGACCCGTTCCGCGAGATGGACCGGATCGTCCAGCAGCTGTCTGGCACGTCGGGTACGTGGTCGAAGCCGTCCGTGATGCCGATGGACGCCTACCGGCAGGGCGACGAGTACGTGATCGCCTTCGACCTCCCCGGTGTGAACCCGGAGGCGATCGACATCGACGTCGAGCGGAACATGCTGACCGTGAAGGCCGAGCGCCGGCCCACGGGCAAGTCCGACGGCGTACAGATGGAGCTCTCCGAGCGGCCCCTGGGCGTTTTCTCCCGCCAGATCATGCTGGCCGACACCCTGGACACCGAGCGCATCGAAGCCGACTACGACGCGGGTGTCCTGACCCTGCGGATCCCGATCGCCGAGCGCGCCAAGCCCCGCAAGATCAGCATTGGCGGCGAGTCCGGCCGCAAGCAGATCTCCGGCTGAACCCTCCCGCACCAGCCGGCCAGTGGAGGGCGGGGGAGCGCCGATTCCCCTCCGGCACCCCGCCCTCCGCACCCCCTTTCGCCCCTTCACCCCTTCTCGGAGGTGCCGTGATGTCGATGCGCAGGGAGTCGTTCCTGGCCCACGTCCAGGAACGCGGCGAGTACGAAACCACGGAGGAGGCGGACCGCGTGGCCCGCGTCGTCCTGGCTCTGCTGGGCGCCCACCTGGTGGGCACCGTTCGGGCCGAGCTCGCGGCCCGGCTCCCGGAGACCTACGCCCTGATCCTCCTCAACCCCCTCCAGGCCGCCGAACCCCTCTCACCCGAACGGTTCGTACGGGCGACCGCGGCCTGGATCGAGGGCGCCACCGAGAAGACGGCCCTGTGGGACATCGGCGCCGTCCTGTCCACCGCGGCCGCCGCCGCAGGAGACGTCCTCATCCGCGAAGTCCTGCTCCAGCTCCCGCCCGGCTACGACCTCCTCTTCGGCCACCCCCAGCCCACCTAACGGAACAGCCCCGCCCCCTCACTTGACCGAGAAAGGCCAGCGCCCCGTCATGTACGACCAGACCCGACCGGAACGCTCCATCGCGGCGGCCATGACGTACGACCAGCTCCTCGAACGCGTCCGCTACGAGGGCGCCTACCCCACCCGCGAACGCGCGGAAGAAGCCGTCCGGACCGTTCTCGGCGCCCTCGGACGGCAGATCACCGGCGACGAGCGCGTGGACCTCGCCCGCCGCCTGCCCGTCGAAGCCGCACTCACCCTGACCGCCCAGATCCCCGACATCCAGCAGCTCACCGGGTGGGGGTTCATCAAGGACCTGGCTGCCCGCACCGGCGCCACCCCGGCCACCACCCGCTGGGACACCGGAGCCGTCCTCGCTCCCGTCTCCGCCCTCGCCGGCCCCGACCTCCTCGCTCGCATCCTGCGCCGGCTCCCCGACGGCTACGCCCTGCTCTTCGGCCAGCCGCAACTGCTCCGGCCCCAGCCGGCAACTGCCTGACCACCCTCCGGTGTGGAGCCGGCGGGAGAGTCGTAAGCAGGCGGGAGGTTGCTGGGGAACGATCCGCGCCTGGAGGCGTGACAGAGCCCGGCCCCGTGGCTACGGGCCCGGCCGGGCTCTGCGTGCGTGGGGTGCTTGGAAGTCGTCGTCGCGCTCGTCGCGGAGCAGGTCTTCCTCGAGGCGCTGCTCCAGTTCCTTAGGACGCTGGCCGCCGAGGGGCGGGGTACCGGGCTCGGGGGACACCGGGCCGTCCTGGCCGGGCTTCTGCGGATGCTCCTCCTCGCGGTCCTTGCCCGGCCCGTTGCGGCCCTTGCCCGCTGTCCGATGGCCCGACCTGCGTGACGTGCGGCCGCGGCGGGCGTTGAAAGCGGAGCGCGTGCCAGCCGGCTCACCCCCCCCCCCGGGGCCGGTAGCCGTGTGGCGGCCCTGCCACCTCACCCGGCGGCAGGGCCGTCGTCATACCCGGCGCTGGTACTCGACTTGGCGCGCGCCGTGGCCGAGGAGTGCGGGGTCAGCTGTGGTCGCGTCCGTAGTACTGGCCGAGCTGGTTGCGGTAGGCGGCGTCGCCGCGGTGCTTTTCCTTGTCGTATTCGGGGGAGTCCTTGATCTGGTCCTTGGTGAGGCTGACCTGGACCGTCTTCTCCGTCATGTCGACGCGTACGACGGTGCCGGCGGGGATGAGGACTTCCTTGCCGAAGATCCAGGGGCCGGTGTCGACGACGATGTAGGAGGCGCCGACCTCGTCGGTGTCCTCGTCGACTTTGCCGATGTGTCCGTCGGTGGCTTCCACCTTGAAGCCGACCAGGCTGGTGCCGGGCGTGTAGTGCGACTCGGGGTTGTAGCTCCACATGTCGGTCATTGGAGTTCTCCTTCTGGGTCTGTGCCCGTTGTTGGGTGGTGGGGTCAGGTATGCAGGAGGCTGTTGCGGCCGTCGTGGCCGTCCGCTTCCTCTTCGTCGAGCCAGCGGCCGCCGTCGGCGAGGTAGCGGAACCTGTGGTGCTGGTTCGCCGGGAACGTGACCGTGACCGCGCGGCTGCCGTCGGTGCGCTCGGCCAGCGGGTGGGTGCCGGGCTGCCAGTCGTTGAAGTCGCCGACCACGCCGACCTCGCCGGCCGGCGGGCAGGACGAACGTGATCTCGGTCCGCTTCTTACTCCGGGTGCGCTCCAACATCGACGGTCAGTTCCTCGCCTACGGGGGAAATGGCTGGGCCATCCCTGCCCGCTGGGTCGGCGTTGGTAGCGGGTGGCTAGGCCACCCGCTCCAGCTGTCCCCCGCTCGGCCGCACATTCCCGCGGCTCGACGGCCCCCGACCCAGGGGCGGGGGTACCGGACCTGGGCGGGCGCGGCTGTCAGCCGAGAGGCGGTGGCCTTGAGGCCCGGCGGTGGGAAAATTGGGGCAGAGAGCCGTCACTGCGATGCGGATCGACGTCATCCGCCCCGAATCGCGGGGAACGCAATGGCCGCAGCACCTACCGCTGGCCGGCAGAGCGGGGCTCAAGCCGCTGGCGCAGCGCGCACCCTGCAGGGCTCGGAGAGGTACCAGGTATGGAAACCGGCAAAGGTGCCGCCCAGGCCAGGACCCAGGGACAGCGTGTGGCCGACAGCCGCGGAATGGAAGTCGCGGCCCGGGTCGGACTCTGTGTCCGGGGAGTGATCTACGTTCTGGTCGGGCTCTTGGCCGTCCGGGTCGGCTTCGGCGGTGACAGCGGTGGCAAGGAGGCCGACCGGTCCGGCGCGGTGTGGGCCATCGGCGAGCAGCCATTCGGCCGGGTGCTGCTGTGGGCGCTGGTTGTGGGTTTGGCGGCGATGGCACTGTGACGCCTGTCCGAGGCCGTGTTCGGGCAGGCGACGGCGGGCGGTGACACATGGACCAGGCGCCTGGGCTCCCTGGGACTGGCCGTCTTCTACGCCGTCATCTGTGTCGGCGTGGTGCAGACCGCGCTGGTCGGCGGGTCCGGAGGGACCCGCGGCGGTGACGAGACGTCGAAGGAATACACCGCGAGGGTCCTGGACTGGCCCCTGGGCCGGTTGATCGTCGGCGTCTTCGGGGCCGTCCTGGCCGTCGTGGGCGTGGTCATCGTCGTGCGCAGCCTGATGCGAAGGTTCGAGGTGGACCTCCGCACGGACGCGATGAGCGGGCCGACGCGGTGCATCGTCGCCGCCCTGGGCATCATCGGCGGCATGGCCTGCGGGATCGTCGCCGTGGTGAGCGGCCTGTTCGTCCTGCTCGCCGCAATCCGGTTCGACCCCAGCCAGGCCAAAGGCCTGGACGAGGCGCTGCGCTCGTTTGCCGCCACGCCCGCGGGGCCCGTGCTGCTGATCGCCGCTGCCGTGGGCCTTCTGCTGGTCGGCCTTCTACTCCTTCTGCGAAGCCCGCTGGCGCAAGGCTCCCGAACACGACGCGTCGACGGAGCAGCCAGCCAGCCACCCTGCCGGCTGACCCTCATGTCCTCGCACCTGCCCGTGCTCTGCGAGAGGAGGGTGCCGGCCCCTGGCCCCGGGAACTGAGCTGCAGGTGCAGCGGGCCGTTGGTTACTCCATGCCGGGATCGCTTGGCCCTTCCGCCTTCGGGTAGACGAGGTGTGGATCGGCGGGCTTCCGCTGGCCGACGCTCATTCGCACGAGGCAGTGCGGAGCAGGGAGTGCTCCATGATCCTCATCCTCGGTCTCATCCTTCTGATCGCGGCGCTGATCTTCGCGGTGGCCGGGGTGATGGCGAATCTTGGTAGTGCTCACGAGCTCACCAACGATTTCTCTGTCTTCGGCTACCACGTGACCAGCTCGACCGGTGCTCTGTTCCTCTACGGCATCGCCGTCGGCGCCGCTGCCGTCCTGGGCCTGGCCCTCATCCTGGCGGCTGCCCGCCGGGCTTCTCGCCGCAACCGCCTGGCTCGCCACGAGGCTTCCCTCACCTCGAGGCGGGAGAGCGCGATCATGGACCGCGAGCGCGAGGACCTCATCGAGCAGCGCGACGCCGCCCGCGCGCAAACCGCCCAGGCCCTCGGCGACGACCACCCCGCCACCACGGCCGCTCCGGCCGCGGGTCACCGACGCGCCAAGTGGCTCGGCGGGCACAGCGATCCCCGCTAGCAGCCGGAGCACCCTGCCGTTGGCGAGACGTGACCCTTCGAGCGCCGGCGCCCCGCTGGCCTAGCGGGGGAGGAGGGCGCGTACGGTCTTGCCGCCTTCGGGCCTGGGTGTGATGACGGTCGCGAGGGCGAGGCCGTTGACCATGTGCCAGCCGAACCCACCGGTCCCCTCCGCCAGGTCGGGGATACGCATGCGCGGTGCTTCGGCGCTGGGATCGTCGACGGCGACCTCGATGCTCCCGGGGTGGGCGGTCAGACGCAGGGTGCAGGCGCCGCCCCCGTGACGCAGGGCGTTGGTCACCAGCTCGGAGACGACCAGGACCACACTGTCGGCGCACTCCGGATCGATCGCCGGGTGCCCGAGGGACTCCAGGAACGCCCGCGCGGTCTGGCGTGCTCCAGCGACGGCGTTCAGGGAGCTCAGGGCTGTGCGGTCGGGGCTCATAGTGGTCATCGCGCGCTCCGGGTCCGTCTTTGGTGTCGGGCCGTGCCTGCCCGGACGTTGTGCCCGTGCCAGCAGTTGTCGAACCTAACGACACTCGATTACCTCAGTGACGGGCACTCAAAAATCTATGTTGACCGGAGTAGACATTGGGCTGCGGCGTGGTTATGGTTTCTCTCGTAGCCCAGAGAGACAGCAGGGCCTGGCAGAGACGAACTGCCGGGCAGCAGTCCACGCAGTACGCAGTACCCGTAGTTGCAGTGCGCAGGACGGTGCGGTGGCGGAGTGTCGAAGCCAGGGTTGTTGCAGGACGGCGACGGGATTGGCTATCGGACCGGGTGGCCCGCAGTGATCAGGGGCCGCCGAGAGCAGTACCGCAGTTAACGCAGTGGCAGTGCCAGCAGTTCGCAGTACCCCGCAGTGCAGTTATTGAGCAGTACCTCGGTAAGCGCGCTGAAGTGTGGGCGTGTGCACCGGGAGGTTCGGCAGTGGGGTTCTAAGCCAGAGTGAACGCAGGATGGGCGACGGGGCTGGCTGCCGGAACGTGGCGCTCGGACAGGCCACGAGCAGTGCAAAGCGGTATGCAGTACAGCGGTAAGAGAAGTACCCGCAGTGCAGTTCGCAGTATCGGCAGTACCCAGCAGTGAAGCAACAGGAGCGGTACCTCGGTGAAGGCGTCGGCTGCGGGCGCGCGCATCGGGAAGTTCGGCAGCGGGGTTCCAAGCCAGAGCAGACGCACGACGGGCGACGGGGCTGGCTGCCGGAGAGCGGCGCTACGACAGGCCGCCGAGCAATTCGCGTCACCAGCAGGACCCGTAGGTGCAGTACCGCAGTGAGAGCAGTACCCGGCAGTGAAGTTCCCAGAGGGAAGAGCGGAGGAGCCGAGCACCATCAGGATCGCCCGGACGGACAGTTGAGTCCGGGTACCGCAGGACATCGATAGCGAGGTGGTCTCCGGTCAAGCAACCGCGATCCCCGCAGCCCCGACAGCATTGCGGTCGGGCACGCGGACACAGAAGGCCGGCGCATGATCAGGGCCGGCAGATGGTGTAGCAGTTCCTTCGGGGCCCTGGCGCTTATAGGCGCCAGGGCCCCTCCACGCGTTTCACAGAGAGGTTCGATGACAGCGGACACTCCGACCGGTCCCCTCGGTGGCCACCTGGACGACGACGACTTCCCCGCCTACACCATGGGCCGGGCCGCCGATATGCTCGGCACCACCCAGGGCTTCCTCCGCGCCCTCGGCGAAGCCCGCTTCATCACCCCGCTGCGCTCGGCCGGCGGACACCGTCGCTACTCCCGCTACCAGCTGCGTGTAGCCGCCCGTGCGCGGGAGCTTGTGGACCAGGGCACCCCGATCGAATCCGCATGCCGGATCGTGATCCTGGAAGACCAGCTCGAAGAGGCACAGCGAATCAACACTGAGTACCGCCGCGCGGCCGAGTCGGCGAGCTCCCCGCCCTCTGGCTGAGACGGTCGCGCCCGCCCGGGACCCTGTGGGTCCCGCACACCGGTGTCGGCGAAGACCATTCAGCCACTGCTCCAGCAGGGGCGACGTCCGCGTACGTGGCAGTCCGGGACGCGGCCCGTTCACCGCTGCCTGATCGTGCACCGTTGCGCCGTGCCGGCGCCGCGCTGGGTCAGGGCTCTCGATCGAGGGTGGTCTGGGGGTGCGGCTTGAGCGCCGCTATCGCCGGCTCGATCATCCTTCTGGCTCTCTACCGGCTCGTCACCGGAAACAAGCGCAGCCGCGTAAGAAGCACCGCCCTCGGACGACCCGCCTGGATCCCTACAAGCGGATCATCGACGGATTCTTGCAGGCGGATCTGGACGCGCCGCCGAAGCATAAGCACACCGCGAAACGGATCTTCGATCGGCTGGTCGACGAGCACGGGGCTTACGAGATCTCGTACCAGATGGTCCGTTCCTACGTCGCTGGCCGTCGCAAGCAGATCCTGCTGCTGGCCGGCCGGGGCCAGGAGTCGGCGTTCATCCGGCAGTCACACATCCCGGGCGCGGAGGCCGAGGTGGACTTCGGGGACGTGCACGTCGTGCTGGCAGGGGTTCCTACCCGGTGCTATCTGTTCTCCTTCCGCCTGTCGTACTCGGGCAAGGCGGTCCACCGGGTCTTCGCCTCGTGCGGCCAGGAGGCGTTCATCGAAGGCCACGTCCATGCACTGAAGACCCTGGGAGGCGTCCCTCGCGGCAGGGTTCGTTACGAAACCTGAAGGCGGCGGTCTCGCGGGTGATCGGGCTGGGGCGGATGCGGGTGGAGGCCGAACGCTGGACCCAGTTCCGGTCGCACTGGGGTGTTGATGCGTTCTACTGCCGGCCCGGAATCGAGGGCGCCCACGAGAAGGACGGGGTTGAGGGCCAGGTCGGATACTTCCGGCGCAACCACTTCGTGCCCGTGCCCGTCGTCGACTCGCTGGCCCAGCTCAACGGATGGTCGACCAGTGGGACATCGACGACGAGGCCCGCCGGATCAGCTCCCGCCCCCACACGATCGGCGAGTACTTCCGCTCCGAACAGCCACGACTCAAGCCGCTGCCGGAGGAGCCGTTCGAGACGGGCCGCTGGTTCACCCCGCGAGTGGACCGCTACAGCCAGATCACCGTCCGCTCCAACCGCTACTCGGTCCCCGTCCGGCTGATCGGACAGTCGGTCCGCGTGCTCCTCAACGCGAATGACCTCGTCGTCTACGACGGCCGGAGCGAAGTGGCACGGCACGAGCGCCTCAGCACCAGGGGCGGCTCCCAGCTGGTCCTGGACCACTACCTCGAAGCCCTCCTCCGCAAGCCCGGCGCCTTCCCCGGCTCGACCGCACTGGAGCAGGCCCGCTCGGCCGGCAGGTTCACCCCCGTCCATGACAACTGGTGGGCCGCGGTCCGGTCTGCCCACGGAGACGCCGAAGGCACCCGAGCCCTGATCCAGGTCCTGCTTCTGGGACGCCACATGCGCCACGAGCACGTGGTCGCAGGTCTGGCAGAGGTCTTTCGGGCCAGCGCTCTGACGGCGGACGCAGTCGCGCTGGAGGCCCGCAAGGCCGCCGATGGCGACGCCGCCGCGTCCTCGGTTCCCGCACCCGGGGTGCCTGCCCTGCCCGTGGAGGAGCACGCGACGGTGACGTTCCTCGCCGACTACCGGCTGACCCATCTGCCGCCCGACACCCGGCCTCTGCCCTCGGTGGCCGCCTACGACCAACCGCGCAACCGCCGCCGGACCGGCGGCCAGGGCACCAGCCAGGGGGAAGCCACATGAACGTCCCCCGCCAGCGCGAAATCACCGAAGAAGCCGCCGCCACCGCCATCGACCAGGCATGCCGCATGCTGCGGCTGCCCACCATCCGAAGCCAGTTCCCCGACCTCGCGGCCGCAGCCTCCCGTGAGCAGATGTCCTACCGGGGCTTCCTGGCCGAGCTCCTGATGTCCGAGTGCGACGATCGGGCCCGCCGCCGGTCCGAGCGACGTATCAAAGCCGCCGCCTTCCCCCGCGACAAGTCCCTGCGTGCCTTCGACTTCGACGCCAACCCCAACGTCGACCCGGCAGCGATCCACACGCTGGCTAAGTGCGAATATTCAGGAAAGGCCAGCCGTTCTGCTTGATCGGTGACTCCGGGACCGGCAAGTCACACCTGCTGATCGCGCTGGGCACCGAGGCCGCGATGAAGGGCCACCGGGTCCGCTACACCCTCGCCACGAAACTCGTCAACGAGCTCGTCGAGGCCGCCGATGAAAAGCAGCTGACCAAGACCATCGCCCGCTACGGCCGCGTCGATCTCCTCTGCATCGACGAACTCGGCTACATGGAACTCGACCGCCGCGACGCCGAACTTCTCTTCCAAGTTTTGACGGAACGGGAGGAAAAGAGACAGTGTGGCCATCGCCTCGACTGAGTCGTTCGGAGGCTGGACCAAGACGTTCACCAATCCGCGGCTCTGCGCGGCCATTGTCGATCGCCTGACCTTCGGCGGGAACATCATCCAGACCGGAACCGAGTCCTACCGCCTCGCCCACACCAAAGCCCAGACCGATCGCGCCGAAGCGGCCTGACCATCAGACGCTGGACCGCGAGGCCTGAACCTGGACAGCAACCTCCCACCGACCAACGTCCTACTGAGGTAACGGCTAGAGATTCCAGAGGGGAGACGTGAGGAGCACGTCGGCGCCTGAGATGAGGACGAAGCACAAGAGCGCCAACTCGCCCCGGTCCAGCCGGTCCGTCTCCCATCGGGCGCCGTTGGAACGCAGGGTGAGACGCTCTTTACCGCCGCCGCCCCGGACGAAGTGCCGGTGGAAACGATGCGCAGTGATCGAGAGGGTTCGGCCGTCACTCATTTCGAAGTGAATGCCGCGGCGGCGCGGCATAAACGACCTGGACGCAGCCCGCGCCGTGAACGGCACGCCATCAAGCGTGCCATGGAGTCCGAGGCGCATCCTGGCCCGCAAGAGGTACCACGGCGTTGCGGCGTCGTCGATCTCCAGGACGACGTCCTCACCAAGGATGAGCTGCCACTGCTCCCATGCCTCGGCTTTCGCAGTAGAGCTCAGGCGCTTGCCGGGCCCCCGAAAGAGCGTGTATTCGCCGTATGCCGTTGGGATAACGGCATACGGGCCGCGTTCGGGCGCCGGCTGGATCCACTCGGCTAACGGAGCGCGCCAGGACGGTTCAATACGAGACTCGGGCACGGCGAGGCCCCCCTTCGACGAAGCTGATCATAGGTACTGCGGCCCAGGGAAGGTGAGCCCTTCATCCGGATCACTCCCTGCCCGCCAGCCCGTCAACTATCAGTGGCCGACACTGGGGCACGACCGTTGGGGCCAAGCATTCCGAGACCAGCCCGCACAAGGTTGCGACATCAAATCTCATCGATGTTGATCAACCGGCCCGCTCCACACGACTCCCGAACTCCTCGACAAACGACTCCCTGGAAAGTCGTCATAGCCAGTCCGGGGAAGCGCCGTTGCGGCGGCCCGACGGTTCGGAGCGGCTTTGCTCGGAGTGAGGGGCGGTCTGATTTTCGTTTTGTGTTCTCGCGTACGGCTGCCGTTTCGGGGTATCCGGGTGGGAGCAGGCGTGTGGCTTGCTCAGGATGAGGGTGGCGATATGGCTGCTGTGGTGCCCCAAGGTGAGTTTCTGGTCGGCCGTCCGATCGTGTCGGCGATGGCCTTGGACGGCAGTGAGCCGATCGCTGGGGCCAGGCGTGCCGCCCGCGGTTTCATGACCGTGGTGCAGGCCGAGCACGGGATTCCGGTGTCGGACCGTGCGATGAGCATGGTGGAGCTGGTGGTCAGCGAGTTGGTGACCAACGCACGCAAGTATGCGCCCGGGCCCTGTCTGCTGGACCTGGAAGTCCGCGAGGGCGCCGTGGAGATTAGCGTGTGGGATAGCGCAGCTCCCATGCCCGTGGCCAGCCCGGCTGATCCGGGTCGGATCGGGCAGCATGGGCTGGAGATCGCGATGGCGGTGTGCCGCAGTTTCGAGGTGCGGCGCGAGCCTGTGGGCAAGCGGGTGAAAGTCACCATAGGACTGGCCGACGATCCCGGTGGGCACCCGGCCGGCCGCCTGCTGTGACGATGCTCGTCACGCTCTGACCATACGGGTAAGGGAGCGCTCGCAGCTCTGGCAATTCGTAGGCATCTGTCAGTCGGGTGGCCTAGAGCCGAGCCCAGGACGGTGATCCAGCGCAGGCTGGAGGGTGTCTGGCGCCGGGAGGCCAGAGGCGCTGGGAACAATGGTCCGCATGCGGACGTGCTGGGTGTATCAGTTTCGGGATGGATCGGAGCGCTAGGTCGTCGAGGTCCTGGCCGAGGGAGCCGGAGGGCCCCGGCAGATATACGTACGGAAGTCCCGTTCGCACGGGCTGGTGGACGGGTTCTGCGGCATAGCGGCCGGGCCCACGAACGGAGCAGGCCGCCGATGGCCGTCGGCGGAGCGGAACCGGTCGGGGCCGTGACCAGGTGAGGACCCGGCACCTACCGCGTGGACCGGGCTCATAGGATCTGAGCCCGCCTCATTCCAGCCCGGGACAGCTGCTCGATCCGCTCGGGCGCCAGGGCGCCGGCCGCGCGCTGGTTCTCGTCCTGCATCCCGAGCTTCAGCGGGGGACTACTGCTGACCTGCTTTGAACAGCGGCCGCCGCATCGGCGACCGGCTCGTCGAGTGACTACCTCGAGCTGGGATACTGCCCTTTTTCGGATTACCGGGTGAAGTAGCGTCTGCTCAGTCTGTGCAGGAGCCGCAGGCCACACCACGGCGAAGGCAACTCGCATGAGGCGGTGGTGATGGCTGCCACCACGAGGGCCATGGCAGCGGCCGCCAGGGTGGCGAGGAGCCATGCTGAGCGCCGCACCCCGCGGGGCGACCAGGGACGACGACCGCGCCGAAGGGTCCGCAGGCGGCGTTCAAGCACCGGGACAGCTGTCGCTCTGACGAGGCTCCCTGGATTTCCACCCGATGAGGTGGCTGCGGGACGGCTACCCGATCACAAAGCCAGGCCGGCTCAGCCGGTGGGGCGGCAGATGACCTGTGCGATGACGTGCTGGCGGGAGTCGCTGTAGTTGGCGGCCGCGACGGTCCAGCGCCGGCCTTCGAAGTACGAGTTGTAGGGGTGCACGAAGGCGCCGACGAACTGGCCGCCGCCCGTGGGGAGCTCGTTGGGCTGGCACTCCGACACGGAGGAGCCGTTCGACCGCGGCAGCGGGTTGTCTGGATTGCCCAGGCGTGGGTGGTGGGTCTGCGTCGAGCAGATCACCTGGGACACGATGAGGCCGGGCTCGGCAGAGTAGTTGACTCCCTCTGCCCGCCAGTCGGTTCCGCTGCTTGTGCCGGAGTCGGTCACGAGGAACTGCGACCGGTCGCCGACCACCGAGTAGCCGCCTCCGCTCGCGGTGGTACCGGCCGGGCAGTGTGCCGTCGCCGAGGCTGTCTGCCCGTGGGGCACGTGCTCGGTGATCACTTCCCGCACGTAGTGCGTGGCCTGGTCGCAGATCACGTAGGCCGCGACGGTTGCCGGGCCTGTGCCGTAGTTCCGGACGTCTACGAACCAGCGGTTGGCTGCGTCGCTGCGGGGATGCCCGATTGAGATGCTCAGGTAGGGGGCTCCCCCGCTGGTGTGCGCGCCCCCACCGGTCGCGTAGTAGCCCGCGGGACAGTCCGCCCAGGCCGTCTGCACCTCGCCCACGCCCATCTGTCTGGGCTGGCCCACCACGGTCACCGGCACGGACACCGCGGCCCGGTCGCGTGGGGCGGGCCTCTCGTACGCGGCAGCGGCGCTCGTCCCGGTCAGAACGAAAGCCGCCGTCATAAGAGCGAGGGAACGTCTGGTTCGCATTGCCTGGAGCATGAACAGGACGTTAGAGGACGCCTGCGCCGGCGAACCGATTCTCCCGGCGGCGCCGCGCCACCCTGTATCCCTCCTGCCCATGCGCCATCCCAGGCGGGTGAGGGGCGCCGAAGTCGACGGATCCTCCAGGGCGGCCCGCCCGCGACCGTGGTGCCACTAAAGCCGGGTCCGCTCTACCGGGGTGAGCCCACCGCTACTCATGGCCGGCTCGTGACCTTCAACGCAGACTCCACGCGGGTGGCAGCTCACGGCGGAAGCTTGGCGTGCCGCAGCAGGCACGAGACCTTGGTTGCCCAGCCCTGGTCGGGGGACTGCGGCACGCAAGGCTTCTGCCCCCGTCCGTCCCAGCGCATGCTGCAATACCACCTCGGCCTAATGTCCCGGTGGGGTGGGGGCTACCTGGTCTTCCGGCCGGGTGGGGCCACGCCCGAAAGGAACCAGCCCGGTCTGGTGCCGCGGTTGCTGTCGCCGGTCAACACCGGGCCTCGCGGATCGTGACCGGCCGGGCCCTCACCGGGTTTCCTCCCCGAGCCGCCGTCCCTTGCTGCCGGTTCCCCGCGAGAGGGAGAACCATGGACCTGCACAACCGGCTCCTGCTGGACGACAACATCCTGATCATCACCGTCCACGAGCCCGTCGCCAGCGAAGAGCGCGCCGCCCTCGCGCAGGCCATCGACTTGCTCATAGAGGAACACCACCCCGCAGCCCTCGTCATCACCCTCGACCCGGATGCCGGCACCCCGGCCGCCGTCTCCGTGATCCTGCGCACGCACCGCCACTGCGCCGAGCACAACATCCCCATGGCCGCCGTGACCCCCCACCCCGCGACCCGCTACCTAATCCGGTCCAACGAAACCGCGCTGCCCGTCCACTCCCACACCGACCACGCCCTCCTCACCGCCAAAACCCTCCTGCGCCGCTGACCGGTGGGCAGTGCTGCACAAACCCGCGCCCTGCGCCGCGGCAGAGCGAGGGGTGGCTTTGTTCACGAGTTCCCTCTCGACAGAGCCAGCGGCGGCCGCACCGGGGTGGGCGTACGGCGTAGGCGGCCGGCCCGTCCGGGCCAACCCCGGGGGCGGGGCGGGCTATGCCCCTCGGCACCGGGTACACGAGGTCAGGGCGTGCACTCGCGCTGCCTGGCAGGTCAACGCAAGGAGGTACCCGGTGGACGCGATCGTGCTGCTCAAGGAAGACCACAAGACGGTGGAGAAGCTGTTCAAGCAGTTCGAAAAGGCCGGCGAGGACGCACACGCGGAGAAGCGGAAGATCGCCGACCAGGTGATCGACGAGCTCACCACTCACACGTGGATCGAGGAGAAGATCTTCTACCCGGCCGCGCGGGAGGCCGCCCCCGACACCAAGGACCACGTCCTGGAGAGCATTGAGGAGCACCACGTCGTGCTGTGGATGCTTTCCGAGCTCAAGGACCTCGATGCGGCCGACGAGCGTTTCGACGCCAAGATGAGCGTCCTGATGGAGAACGTGCGCCATCACGTCGAGGAGGAGGAGAAGGAGTGGTTCCCGGACGTCCGCAAGGCCATGGGCCGCAACCGGCTCACCGAACTCGGCGACCAGATGGAGAAGGCGAAGAAGAAGGCTCCCGGCGAGCCGCTCGCCGTCCCCAGCGCCAAGAGCTGATTTCTACTGCCGGGTGTCCACGCCTGCGTCGCTGCTTGCAGCTGCAGACGGTTGAGCCGGGTTGGATGAGGGCAGGCGCGTGAATGCGACAGGCTTTCCCGAGGGGCCGCTTCGGGCGTAGGCCTCCGTTCTCCAGCGCTCATGCGGCCGGGGTGGAGTTGCCCCCCCAGCAGCTCCACCCCCCAACCGAGGCGCACACTGCCCACCCTGGTCACAATCGCAGCTGGTTGACCCCACTTTTCGGGCCCCGGACAGGCGCCATACCGCAGCCCAGTGCCGGCCGCCAAGAAGGCGCAACGTGGGTGTGGTTAGGACGAGACGAGGTGACGACCCGATGCCTCCTACGGCGCTCATCGTGATCGACATGCTCAACACATACGCTCATGAGGATGCCGAGGCCCTGGTCCCGTCGGTCCGTGAAGCGCTCCCAGGTGTGACGACCCTGCTGGGCCACGCCAGGGCGAGCCATTCGCCCGTGCTCTACGTGAACGACAACTTCGGTCAGTGGCGCTCGCACCACGGCGAGATCCTGCAGGCCGCCCTGGAGGGCCGGCACGGAGACTTGGTGAAGCCCGTCGCTCCTGACGCGGACGCGCTCTTCGTCGTCAAGGCCCGGCATTCGATCTTCTTCGAAACCCCGCTCGCCTACCTACTGGGCCAGCTGAAGGCCGAGCGCCTGGTCCTGTGCGGGCAGGTGACCGAGCAGTGCGTGCTTTACTCGGCGCTCGACGCCCACATCCGGCACTTCGACGTCGTCGTGCCGTCCGACGCGGTCGCCCACATCGACGCCGACCTGGCCAATGCTGCCCTGCGCATGATGCGTCGCAACATGGGCGCGGACATCCGCGCGGCGGGCGACGTCACCTTCGACGCGCAGCCGCCGCAGTGACGGAGCCCCAGCCAGCTCAGGCCCGGCGGCTGTGTCCGTGCAGTGCTCGATCGACTGGTAGTGACGGGGCGGCTATCCGGCGGCCATGCCGGGGCCGGGGAGCAGGGTTTCGTCGCGGTGGTATCCGAGTTGTTGCAGCCCGCGGGTGATGGCGTTCGCCTGTGCGCGGCGTTCGGCGACTTCGGGCGGTTCCACGACGGGGCCGGGGTCGGTTGTTGGGTCCGGCGGGCGAGGGGTTACCGCAATGACCGCATCCCAGGCGTCACGGGCGATGAACTCCGCGACCTCGGCGCCGACCCGCCTCTCAGCTTCGGAGGTGTTCGCGCCGGCAGTGCTATCTGTGCGGCTGTGCGGCTGAGGTAGGCGGCGATGGCCGCGCGTTCGGGTTCCGTCGTCATGGATGCACCGTAGGCGCAGGACTACGGGCCAGGGAGCCCGCCACGCGCCCGCCCGGTGGGTCGGCGCACGTCGGAGGTTACGTGAAATCTGGTGCGTGCAATCGCGCGCAGGCGCGTGTGGGGGCAGAATTAAACGTATGGGAGCACTGAATGGCCGCCGCCCCGAGTGGACTTTCCTGACCAGCCATGCCCGGGTCCTTCTCGCGATTTCCCGTGATCCCGGAGTTCGGCTTCGCGATGTGGCGCTGACGTGCGGTATCACGGAGCGGACCGCGCAGGCGATCGTTGCGGATCTCGAAGCAGGGGGGTATCTGACGCGGGAGGTCCGTGCGGACGATGCCCGTCGTAATCAGTACTCCGTCGCTGACGGGGCCATGTTCCGTCATCCGGCCGAGGCCGGTCACGAGATCGCCGGGCTCTTGCGGCTCCTGGCGGACTCGCCCGGGCACCTGCAGGCCGGCGCCGACGCCTGACGCCCCACGCACGCCATGTGTAGCTGCCCGCGGTCTGGCCGCGAGGCCCAGCCGGTCGTGCCCCGGCCGCCTCCGTACAGGCCCGCCGGGCGGGCCCACGGTCAGGGGAGAGCGACCGTGCCTGCCTGCCCCTCCGCTGTGGCCGCAGTGCGTGGCTTCTCGGGAGCGGTGAGGCGTTTCAGGGCTCGGGTGTGAGAACAGCCTGGGGGGTGAGGCGTCGGCGTACGAGGTGTTCGGCGATGTCGACGGCGCGCTCTTGGCGGTGGACGGCGTAGGCGTGTAGGTGGTGTGCGGCTTGGGCGGGGCTGGTCTGGGCGGTGGCGGCGAGCATGCCGATGGCGATGTCCAGGACGGCTTTGGCAGAGAGTGCTGCCTGGGTTCGGGTGACGATGTCGTAGGGCCGTAGGGGTTCGCGGCTCCAGGTCAGGACTGATGTGGTGGCCGTGTGGGCGAGGGCCTGGACCAGGCGTGCGTCGGCCGGGGGCAGGGGAGCGGGGGTGCGGGCGAGGAGGTTGAGGGCGCCGATGTTCTGGCCGCGCAGTTGCAGGGGGAAGCTGTGGGCCGCCGCGAATCCGGCGGCGCGGGCCAGGGGAGTGAAGGCGGGCCAGCGCCCGGCGGCGGCCAGGTCGTCGGCGTGGACGGGGAGGCCGGTGTTGTAGGAGTCGATGCAGGGGCCTTCGGAGACCTGGAGCTGGAACAGTTCGGTGAGTTCGACGCGGTCCTCGGTGACGGTGACCGACTGAAGGCGGCCGCGGGCGTTGACGAGCATGACGCCTGCCGCGTCCATGCCGGTGAGGCTGACGCAGTGGTCGGCCAGACGGCGCAGGAGCGTCAGGGGGTCCACGTCGTCGGCGACGGTATCGGTGAGGCTGACGAACGCCTCGGTGATCTCCTGCTCGCGGTTCATGTCCGTCCTCACCTTCTGTGCTCTGGTCCGGCCGCGTGGGGTCAACCTAATCATCGAACCTGGCCCGTCCGGCAAGGACGTCACGGGCTGCTTCGGTGATGCTCTGCCCCTGGGCGAAGGCGTGGGCTCGCAGGCGCGCCAGTGCTTGGGGAACGTCCAGGTCGAGATACACCATGATCATGCCGGTGGCCTGGTGGACCTCGTCATGGTCGGTTTCGGCCTCGCTCAGCCACGCCGGCTGCTCCCCGGGCGGCTCCTGGGCCTGGAGGGCGAGCAGGGCGGTGGTGATCGCGTCCGCCGCGGGGAACGCGAAGGAGCGGTCCCGCTCGGAGAGGGGACCGGGGCGGTCACGGTAGAGATCGAGGGTTCCCACCGCGACGCCGGGCAGGCCCAGAGGGAGCGAGAAGACCGCTCGTACGCCTAGGTCGACAGCCTGCTGGGCGAAGACGGGCCAGCGGCGCGCGTCCGTGCCGCCGGTCAGATCTTCGGCCAGGACGGGGGCCGCCAGCGCGAGGGCCTTACGGCCTGGGCCGTCACCGAGCGTGTACTGGGCTTCGGCGAGCTGGCCCGCAACGGGGTCGCTGGACCACCACAGGGTGTGGTCATCGCTATCCCCGCTCAGGGAAACCGAGGCACCGGTGACATCCAGGACGTCTACGCACGCCCGGCACAGTGCGGCCGGCGTTTCGATCCCGGGGGTGTCGGCGAGGGAAGCGGCCAGGGCTTCGGAGAGCCGCTTGAGGTCCTCTGCGCCAAACGATCCGCCCCCGTCTTCGGGGAAGGCGGAATAGGCTCCCACAACCTTCACCTCCCCACCGGTAGCCGGCTCGTATTCTCTCCCGGCGGCTACCCCCGCAGCACACCCCAACACTCGCAACACACCTCAGGAACAAGGATGGGCCCTGCGGCGCGCTGTGCGGATTCCCGCCGCCCGATGGATCAGGACCCCATCACCCAGCGCCCGGTACAGCTCGCGTGCCAGGGCGGCTTCACCGTCCGCCGCCCCTCGCGCGGCCACGCGGCCGGCCGGAGCCAGCCGCAATGCGGGGGCGACTTGTTGACTCCCGGCGCGCTGCCGGGAGGGGGCGAGGGCCACCACGGTCATCTTCAGTTTGGCCGCCCGCGCGTCGATCGCGGCGAGGGCGTCGGCAGGCACCGGGAACGGGGCGTGGTCAAGGTCCAAAACCAGCGAACCAGGCCCGGCCCCGATGCCCTCCAAGGCGTCGGTAAGACTCTCCAGGGATGTGGCGCTGTCGCCAGAGCATGCCCCCGCGCACAGGGTCAGCACCGCCACGGAACCGTAGCGGTGAACCCGTACCGAGTATGAGTTCACAGCGGGCTCGCCTCGCACGGGTACCAGCTCCGAACGGAAGGGCCAAGGGGCGGCGGTTGCCGACTACCACCGCTGGGTCCCGGAACACGGCTCGTCAGTTCCAGGACGTGTTCATGCCCGTCAGTGGGGGTCCGCCGGGCCACTCCACTCAGCGGATGCCGCTGGCCGGGCGGGGCCGGGCCGTGAGCGACGGAACCGGAATATCTATCTCTTCCACCATCCCACACCTGCAACCGGAGGTGAACGCGGACGGCAAGGCACGCAGAGTCCGCCGAATCCAGGGGTGAAACGAGGGGGTCGGGTAGCCGCCGCACGAGCTCATGACGAGATCCGCGAAGGCCAGTAATTTCCGGCCGGCCCGCGACGAAGCGGCAAGCGCACAGCAGCCCCGTACACGCGAGGGCCGGGTTTCACGGCCCGCCGTTTCCTTCTGGAGCATCGGAGGTTGCGGTGTCCACAACGACAGTTTCTCTGCCCGCGTTGCCCCTCGGTCTGATCACCCTGCCCGGTGTCTACCGGCCGCAGGGCGATACCCATTTTCTGGCCGATGCTCTGGCTAACGAGGAGATCGGCGCGAGCACGGACGTACTGGAGATCGGCACCGGCACCGGGGCCCTGGCTCTGCAGGCCGCCCAGCGAGGCGCACAGGTCACGGCCGTCGATGTCTCCTGGGCTGCCGTCACCACCGCGCGCCTCAATGCCCTGCGGCGCCGGCTTCCACTGCGGGTGCTGCATGGGGACTACGCGGCCCGTACCAAGGGGCGCCGCTTCGACCTGGTCCTCTCACCAACCCGCCCTACGTCCCCGCCCCCGACACCCGGGTACCCGCCGACGGCCCGCAACGGGCATGGGACGCCGGCCCCCACGGGCGTGCCGTCATCGACCGCATCTGCGCGAACGCCGGCGCTGCGCCCTGGGGGAGTGCTACTCATGGTTCATTCGGGGATGTGCGGAGCAAAGGAGACGCTTGACCGGCTACAGGGTCCGCGTCTGACGGCGGAGGTGACGGCGCGCGTCTTCTTCCTGTGGGGCCCGGTCCTGCGTTCACGGCGCGCCTGGCTGGAAGCCCAAGGTCTCGCGGCCGGAGGCGAGCAACGAGAAGAGCTCGTCATCATCCGGGCCCAGGCCCCCCCCCATCTGAGTGCCGCAGAGTCTCGTCGGCCCCGACCCCCGGGGCTTCGCCCTCACCCCTGAGCCTGGCATCCCCGACAGATCCTGCGCCGGTGAGGGCAAACGGGGCGAGGAGGAGGGATGATCGTTTCCAGAACTGCCATCACCGGGACCTCACCGACGCGACGGGCCACCGGGGGTCGCGCCTACCGCAGGCGGCTGACGTGCTGTTCAGCGGCGCTGATGGCCAATCGGAGATGGGGCTGGCCGAGCAGGACACACAGCGTGTAGGCGGCGTCGTCCATGGCGCGCAGGGCGTCGGGGTCACCCGGGGCCCTCGCCAGGCGGGCCCGGCAACGCTGCAAGCGGGCGAGGACCTCTTGGGTGCGTGGCAGGCTGGGCAGGAGGCCAGTTTCCCGGGGGCCGGCGGGCAGGGACCGCACGGCCAGCACAGTGAGGTGCAGTGCCCGCTCGATGTGGTCCGGGGCGACTTCACCGGGGGCCGTAGCGACCAGCACTGCGGCGATGTCGGCTGCTGAGACGTTCACCCGCTCTGCGGCGGCCTGCAGGATTTGGGCTGCCTCGCGGGCCGAGCAGGGCACTGCCGCCATGAGCATGCCGGTCGCCCACGCTGTTACGGGCTTCGCCACCAGCGGCCGGTCACCTGGGGCGATGGCAGGGTCCTGCCGAAGGGGAGCGGGCGGCGGATCGGCAGGTAGGGCCACGGGGGATCCATTCAGCGCGGGATGAGGAAGAGAGCGGGGGCGCAATTCACAAACGACGGCCCCGGGCTCCGGCACCACCCGGCCACCACCAGGAACAGTCCCGGTGGGGGCCAGTGCGGTCGGCTGACTGCCCGGGGCGCGGCGAAACCTCACAGTGCCGACGGTGGGTGCACTGGGGTGCATGTAGTGGCCAGGGCCGCCGCGGACGCCTTCCAGCCTCGCGCATCGGCGATCCCGAGGGCTCTGTGCAGCGCCGTCCGGCAGGAGAGGGCGGCCCGGAGTTCCCGCGTCCGGCGCATCCGGACGTAGCGGGAGAGGACGGGAATGGCCCGGCGGGACCGGGCGACGGTCTCAGCCAGGCGTAGCGGGGCCGCCTGCCAGCCGGTGGTCAGCAGCACGGCACCCTGCTCGTTGGCGCTCTTCTCCAGCTCGGCGAGGAACCGCAGGCCGCTCAGGTCCACGAACGGGACATCCCGCAGATCGACCACGACCGCCACGGTGCGCACGGGAAGCTGCAGCGAACCCGGACGACGGCGGAGGGCGAGGTCTCCGTGCAAGGTGATCAAGAGGGTGTCCCCAATGTGCTGGAGGTGCACTGCGAAATCACGTGCTGTCCCCGCTTGCTGGCTGCGCGGTTCCTGGTCAGGCGCGGCTCGGTGCACCTCGGGACGTCGCTCCTGCGGGTCGCGCCCCGGCGGGCCGAAGAGGACGGCGGTCCCGGTGAGCTCCAGCAGCCGGCCGACCGGGCAGCTTGAGGCCCGGATGATGATGCGGCCTTCAGCCTGGTGGCGGGCGCGCAGGAACTCGTTCAGCCCGGAACAGTCGCAGAACGTGACGCCTGCCAGGTCCAGGGCCACTGGGCCCTCGTACGAGCAGAGGACGGCCGCGAGCATGTTCCGCAGGTGGGGGGTGCTGTCGAAGTCGATCTCCCCCCGGACCGTGACGAGGACCTCGTCCGCGGAGGGGCACACGCTCAGGTACAGCCCTGGGGCCGCGGGAGTGGACCACTCGGGGGCGGGTGGGAGGGGTGCGTGGGGAGTCATGAGTTCTCCCGGCCGAACGAGGGGTATGTCCCTATGGGAACGCACGTAGCTAATTACATGAAAACCTCATCGCATACTGGTGTCAAGCGACCCAATCCACGCCGCGCCGCAGACGCGGGTCCGGTTCCCTGCGCGAGCGGGCCCCGGATGTTTCCGGGGCCCGCATTTCGGCGGTGTCAGACCTTCCCGCGCCAGGAGCCGGTTTCCCGGCCGCGGTCTTCGATGAACGTCTTGAATCGCTTGAGGTCGCCGGTGACCTGCCGCTTGACCAAGCCGAGCTTGTCGCCGACATTCTCGGCGAAGCCCTCCGGGTCGTAGTCGAGCTGAAGCATCACCTTGCACCGGGCGTCGTCCAGCCTGTGGAAGGTGACCACTCCCGCCTGCCTGACCTCGCCGCCCAGCGTCGTCCAGGCGACCCGCTCGTCGGGGATCTGCTCGGTGATCTCCGCCTCGAACTCCCGCTCCACACCGCCAACCTTCGTCACCCAGTGCGTCATCGTGTCGGTGCGCTGATCGATCCGCTCCACACCGTCCATGAACTGAGGGAACGAGTCGAACTGCGTCCACTGGTTGTAGGCGGTGCGTACGGGGACATCCACCTCGACGGACTCTTCTACCTTCGACACGAGTCAATCCCTTCTGGTTCGCGGCATCCATTCCAGAGCCGGTCTGTTGGCACGGGAACCTCTCCCGCGCGTTCTCGCCTGCCCCATCGAGCCCGCTCTATGACCCCCGCCCTCCAGCCTCTGCTCCGACACCCTTCCCGGCGTGGGTGCGGCCGGCCTCGCCCTGTCGCTCGCGGTGCCCGTCCGGGCGCTGCCCCGCGAAGAGGCCGTGAGGCGTCCGTGTTGTCGGCACGTGCGGGGGCATGCGCATGCTGAGGGCGTTCGGACAACCCGGACACAACGAAGTCGTGAGGTTGCGGCAAGAGCGGTAACGCTCGCATAGACAGGACACCCGATGAGCAAGATGGCCGAAGGCGCACTTCCCGATGCAGCCCCGTCGGTTCCTCCGTTGTTGCAGCACGAGGGCGGAACCGCTGACGATCACGGACGGCCTCCAGGCGCACCCTCCCGGGTGGGCACGGGCTCGACAGCGCTACCCAGCAACTCCGAACGAGTCCGCGAAGCCAACGCATCAGGGGGAAACCGCGCAAGCAACCCTCGCCCCGATACCGCGTCAGCCCGGCTTCCCGTAAACCCTGTCGAACCGAGAGAGGAACGACCACAGAAGTATGAATTGGCCTTCCCCGGCGGATCCGAGGGTGCGGACCTCGTGGAGGTGACCCGCATCAACCGGACGGGACCGGGAGGCTACCCCGTCTACCAGGACGCGACAGGCATCATCCAGGCCGAGATCAGCGACCAGTCCGAAGTCCGGATCCTGGCCACCGGAAGCGGCCAGGACTCAGTCCTCGGCGTCATGGCACGCCCCTCGAGCTGAGGCCTCCCGCTGTGCCGACGCTATCCGCTCAGCACCCAGCGCACACCTGGCGCAGCGGCGAGCGGCCCCGCACGCCCCGACCCGCCGGGAGGGTTCAGGAACAGGAGCTCATCGTGAATCCCCACGGCAGGGCCCGATCCTCACAATCGAGCGCCGGCGGCGCGCGCGTCGTGGTCACCGGTGCCACGGGCAACGTCGGTACCAGCGTGGTCCAGCTTCTGTCCCAGGATCGTGGTGTGGATTCGGTGCTCGGGCTGGCGCGGCGAGTGCCGTCGTGGCGGCCTGCGAAAACCGTGTGGGAGGCCGCTGACGTCGAGCCGGGCGGGGCCGGCCTGGTCCGGCTGTTCGACGGTGCGGACGCCGTGATCCACCTCGCCTGGAAGTTCCAGCCCACTCACCACCCAGCCGCCACGTGGCGCACCAACGTACTGGGAAGCATGCGTGTCTTCGACGCTGTCGCCGCAGCCGGCGTCCCCACCCTCATCCACGCATGGTCGGTCGGCGCGTACTCGCCCGGTCCCAAGGACCGCACGGTGGATGAGTCCTGGCCCACGCACGGCTGGCCGCAGGCCGCCTACACCCGCGAGAAGGCCTACCTCGAGCGCGTCCTGGACGCCTACGAGCACACCCACCCCGGCATCCGCGTGGTGCGCATGCGCCCCGGTTTCCTCTTCAAGCGGGAATCCGCCTCCGAGCAGCGGCGGATCTTCGCCGGCCACCTTCAACCTGGCCGCCGCCCCCGTGGTCGATGCTTCCGTCCTGGCCGAAATCTTCGAGGCGCGAAGCTTCACCATGCCGGCCGCCCCCGTTCGCGCAGCTCTCGCCGCGGCCTGGAGGCTACGCCTGGTGCCCGCCTCGCCCGACCTGTTCGACGCCGTTCTCCGACTGCCTCTGATGGACTCCAGCCGCGCCCGCAAGGAACTCGCCTGGGAACCCGCTCGTACCTCCGTTGAAGCCCTTGAGGAATTCCTCGCCGGACTGCAGACCGGCAGCGCAATGGCCACGCCCCCACTCGCTGCGCGCAGCTGAGCCGCATGACCGAAGACTCACGCTGCTGTGCTGTGGTGGGGGCTATGGCGTGGCGGGGTGGAGGGTGAAGAGGTCGCGTGCTCCGGTGATGTCCAGGACGCGCAGAGCCTGGTCCGGGAGACCGTGCAGTTCGAGGACGGCGCCTTCGGCGTGGGCTCGGTTGCGGAGTGTCAGGAGCATGTTGAGGCCGCTCGAGTCCATGAAGCTCACGTCCGACAGGTCCAGAGTGAGAGTGCAGCCCTGCAAGGCGAGCGCGTCGGTGGCGTCTGTAATACGGGCGCAGGTGTCCATGTCGAGGGGCCCCGTGAGGGTGACGACGGTGCGGTCGGCGTGCTGGGTGACGACGATGTTCGAGGTGGGGGGCATGGTCAGATCCGCCAATCGGATCGGAACCCATTGCGGTCGGCTCCCGGATTCGGGCGGAGAAGGCCGTCAAGCGCACGGCCGACTGAGGCCGTGCAAAGCCAAGCGAGACCACCCGCGGCTGCCACCGGCCAACGTGGTTGGCCTCCCGGCGGCGCGGGGTCTCCCACCAGACCAGGCTGGTTGTCCCTCGAGCGTGCCACGCTCTCGCCGCGAACGCCAGAACGGACCAGGCCGCCATCGCAGTCCCTGGCGCTACCGGCCCGCTCGAGCGGGGGGTGCGTCGGACCGCGGTGGCGACTGTTACCAGGCGGCGTGGGCGCAGATGGTCTTGCCGCCGTCGGGGGTGGGCTCGGTGTGGGTGTGGGTGTGGGGCTGTTGATGAGGTGCCAGCCGTAGCCGCCGCTTCCATCGGTTCCCGGTACGTGCTGCACCGGGGATGGGCTGGTGTCGGTGACGCGGATTTCAATGTGGTCTTCGCGGAGTTCGAGGTGGAGGGCGGCGGACCCCTCGGTGTGGCGGAGTGCGCTGGTGACGAGCTCGGTGACGACCAACAGCACCGCATCGCTGTACTCGGGCCGGGCCGGTGCTCTGACCTGCGCGGCGTGCTCGAGGAACTCTTGGACGGCGCCCCGTACTGTCGTCGTGGGCAGCCCAGTGCGGGGTACGGGCTCGTCGTAGACGAGGACGGGCGTTGCCACGAGTGCTCCCTCCGCAGTGGGCCTCCCACACAGCGCCTGCCCTTCCTGCAGGCATACACCCTATTTCGCCCCGCCCGCTCTGGTCTTATCTCAGGTGTTCGTCTGGTGGCTTTCGTTTGTGGGGGCCGTGCCAGTCGAGGCACAGCACGGTGGCGTCGTCCTTCGGCGGGCCGCCGTCGTATGCGTCGCTGACTGCACCGACGAGCGTGCGTACAACCTCCCGCGGGTGCTCGGCGGCGGTCTTGCGGAGCAGTGCTGGCAGGTCGACGGTTTCGGCGTCGCGTTCTTGCATGCCGTCGGTGTGGAGCAGGAGCCGGTCACCAGGCTGCAGGTCAAGGTCCTGGACCGCGTACGAGCCCTGGAGGGAGGGGCAGCCGAAGGGCAGGTTCACGGCCAGGCGCAGTTCGGTGACCGCACCCTCGCGCAGCAGGAACGGCCAGGGGTGGCCGGCATTGACGAGCTGAGCGCCGCTTCCGTCGAGTGCGATTCGCAGGAGTTGTCCGGTGGCCATGGTCTGGCGCCCGTGGTCGAGAAGGGCTTGGTGCACTTGGCTGGCCTGTTCGGTGAGGTCTTCGCCGGCGCGGCGGGCACCGCGGGAGGCGTTGACCAGGAGGGTGGCCATGAGGGAGGCGTCGACGTCGTGGCCCATGGCGTCGGTGATCGACAGGTGCAGCGTGTCGTTATCGAGGCTGTAGTCGTAGGTGTCCCCGGCGATGGAGGAGGCGGGGACCAAGGCGCCGGCGAGCGTGAACTGCGGGGCCTCACACGCTGCGGCGGTGGGCAGGAGCTGGCGCTGGATCTCCGCAGCCAGGCTGACGGTGGTGGTGCGGTTGCCCCAGTGATAGAGGTCAGTGAATCGGCGGTCGGTGACCAGGATGTACGCCAGAGCGTGCGCGGCCTCCTCCACCTGCACCAGCACCTCCGGTGTGACCTCGGGCAGGAACAGCTCCAGGACGCCGATGGTGTCGCCGCGGTTGGTCACCGGGGCCAGCACCCGCTGCCCCTGCCCACCGTCCGTGGCCAGCAGCAGCTTCTGGTAGCGCAGGACATCGTCGTAGACGCTGCTGCCCGCGAGTGGAACCTGCGCGGCACGGTCCCCTTGACCCACGGCCGCGGTGTCGTGCACGCGCAGCAGACGACGACCCACGACGTCGACGAACAGGAACGACACATACCGAGCCCCGAACCGGTCGCGCAGATTGCGTGCCACCACGTCCAGGGAGTCCACCGGCGCGGCAGCCTCCGCGGCCGCCAGCACCTCGGCCAGCCCGATCCGATCCTGCGCTACATCAGCCTCCATCGATAGGACTCGCCTCCTCGCTCGTGCGGCAGGAAGGACAGTTCGTCACCGGAGGGAGGACATCGCGCCTTCCTCTTCGCTTCCAAGGCGCGCTGCGGATGCACGATCGAGTCGTCTCCTCGTCGACCGATTGTCCCGAACAGTCATGCCGAAATCCTGAATCTGCCGCCAACACGGCGAACTCCTGCCGGCGGCGAAGGCAGGGGGGTGCGCCATGTCCGGGCCATGCGGAGGCAGAGGCGCATCATTGCTCTGAGAGCCAGTCCAGCGACCGCCACCTGGTTCACCAGCAGCGGGCCGTGGGCCTCCCGCGCTCGTAGCGGTCTATCTCACCCGAACCGACGAGAGCCGGGGGTGGCAGACCGAACTCCTCTGGCAACGGCGAGGCATGCAGCAGTCTCACCGCACCTGGACGACCAGCGCGGGGTCGGGACGACATCTTGGGCGCGCTCGCGTCCCGGGGACGGCGCGCGCGGTGATGAGAGACCTCGGCAAAGTGATCGAATGATTCCCACTTCCGGGGTCAAGCGGCAAGCCTAGAGATCCAGCATGACGGCGTAGGCGAGGAAGAACAGCGCTACCACGACAGCTAGCAGACAGATCAGTACGAGCGGCCCTTTTGCCCAGCCGCGGGTGAGGGGCCGGTATGGACCCGCCCCGGACCCGGTGCTCGACTCCCCGGGAGGTGTCTCCTCCGGTCGTACGCCGCCCTCGATGCCCTGGCCGGTGTCGTCGTGCGGTGGGTTCGGCCGTGGGAATTCGGTCATTGCTCTGCCACCTCGACTCTGTGTTGGCCTCGGCCGTGCGGCTTACCAGCAGCGGTTCACGACGCCGGTGACGAGCCGGGGCTATCGAGCGCCTACCCGTAGGTCACGGCCTCAGTCCGGGTCCGGGCCCTGCCCCTGCGGGAAGCAACAACTTGGCCGCTCGCTCGTCGTGCGCGGGAACAAGGTGGCGGCCGACCCGGAAGTGCCGAGCGGGGTGAGGCGATGGGTCAGGGATGAGGGTGTCCCTGTTCCGGGTCACTTTCGGGGGTCTGCCAGGAGTCCTGGCGGGGGGCGGGGCTTGAAGGCGGCGCGGCTGCCGCCTTGCGGCGGCGGGCCACGCGCCTGCTGCCCCACCAGAACGCGGCGAGGAGCAGTACTGCCACCGCGACGCCGACAACGATGAGGAGGAGCGGCGCGGTCTCTCGCTGGCTTGCGGCCACCATGCTGAAGATCACGATATCTCCTGGATCTGTGCGCCCGGTCTCTCCCGGGCAGGGTGCGGGTAGGTCCTGGGCGGCTACCCGGCGAGCGGCGTCGCATGCAGCAGTCGAAAGGGCGGTCCCGCAGCCTGCCCCGCATCGCAGCGCGTGGCCCTCCCACCCTTCCCGGTGGGCCCGGTAAGCAGACCGAACGGTGCTCCCTGTCGGCAGCGGTGCCTGGGGAGATCGCCCCCGGGGCCAGGACGAGGTTCCTTGCGCAGGCGCGTCAGCTGGGGTGGTTGTCGGGCGAATGCTGTTATCCGGCGAGGGCAGGGGGCACCCATAGGTGCCGTGGCCGGTCCACGTGAGTGGGCATGGCCCGCACCCGTCGGACGAGAACCGAAGGAGTACGAGGGATGACGAAGGCCCGCGACATCATGACGGCGGACGCGACGTGTATCGGTGCGAATGAGACGGTGCTCGAGGCGGCGAAGAAGATGACGCAGCTGGGGGTCGGCTCGCTGCCGATCTGCGGCTTGGACGAGAAGCTCAAGGGCATGCTCACCGACCGGGACATTGTCGTGAAGGTCCTGGGAGCGGGCAAGGACCCGGGCTCGGTGAAGGCCGGCGACCTGGCCCAGGGCGAGGCCGTGACCATCGGCGCCGATGACGACGCGGAGGAGATCCTGCGCGTCATGAGCGAGCACCAGGTACGTCGGCTGCCGGTCATCGACGGGCACACGCTGGTCGGCATCGTCGCGTTCGCGGACGTCGCCCGCGCGATGCCGGACGCGAAGGTCGGAGACCTGCTCCAGGCTGTCTCTCAGGACTGACCGGTCCGCTCTTTCTCGTACGCAGGCCGGCGGCGGGGCCAGTCTCACATGAGCGCACGCGCTGCGCATCCCGCTCCAGTACGGACTGTTTGCTTAGGAGGCTGTTGGGGCCGTCCGCGCCGTCCTCGTCGAGCCAGTGGCCGCCGTCCGCGAGGTAGCGGAACTGGTGGCGCTGGTCGACCGGCAGGGCGACCGTGACCGCCCGACTCCCGTCGGCCCGTGCGGCCAGCGGGTGGGCGCCGGGCCGCCAGTCGTTGAAGCCACCGACCACGCTGACCTCGCCGGCCGGATGGCCGGCCGGCAGGACGAACGTGATCTCGGTCTGCTTCTTACGCCGGGTGCGCTCCAGCATCGACGCTCAGCTCCTCACATCAAGGGGGGAATGGCTCCGCCATTCATGCCCGCTACGCCGGCGCTGGCAGCGAATGATTGGGTCACCTGCTTCTGCTGCCACCCGGACGGCCGCCCGGTCCCCGCGACGACACCCAGTCAGATCTCGACACCTCTGGGCCTGGGCTGCTGGAACGGGTCTGGCGGGGGAGGCTGTGATGTGTCGGTGTCCCGGCGGTGGGTGTCCGGGCAGGGCCCCATCGCCGGGAGGCGTTCGCGCGGCGTGCGGGGGAGTACGCCGGCGGCAGCAGACCTGTAACGCCCGTGTCCGCCGCGAGTCACGGATGTAATCCTGCTGGGTTGACGGACGCTGACCGGGCGGCAGGTTGGCTCAACCGGCCGTACCCCTGCGGCGCGCCAGGGAGGGACGTGCAGAGAGGCTTGTCTCGGGGGGAACGCGCGGCAAGCCCGTTCCCTCAAATTGGGCCGCCTGTTATCCAGGGGGTGCGGACGGTGCACCGAGCATGGGCTGAGGGACGGATGCCAGTCTTGAAGCCGGGATGTGATGGGGCGGGGCGGAGTTGCGCGTGACCGCACCGGGCTCGGGGGCGTTGGCAGGGCATGAACACAATGAAGCGTGTCTTTGCCGCGGTCGCTCTCGCTGGTGCTGCTCTGTCCGTTAGCGGTGTGGTGCAGGCGGCTGAGAGCCCGCTGGGCGCTGTGCCCGGAGTTGAGGATCTGGGTGCGGGCTTGCCCACTGATGCCCTCGCGACAGGGGAACTCGGCGACGTGACGTCGCAGGGCGGGCTGGTCGGCACCCTCGCGGGCGGCCTTGGAAAGTAGCTCTCCACGCCGGTCCTTCCGCTTCGGCGGGATGGACGCCGCCACTCCCGAGCGGGCAACCCGGCGCGCCCATAGGTCGGCTGGCCGACGGGGTGGGCCCGTGGCCGCTGTCTGGGTGGGCCGAAGTCCCAGTGTCAGCGGGTCGCTGGGACACCGCCCGGGTGCCGCGGTGCAATAGCGGTCGCGGGAGTGGCGGCTAAGGAGCCTGCTGGTCCCGGCCCCGTGGAGCTGTCGGCTGCGGGCGGGTACGGCAGCCGTCACACGTCGCCTACCCGCCCCGGCCGACAGCACCCTCAAGCGACGGTTACCGTCGCACGGGCTTGCCCGTTCGCCCCTTACCGGGGTGCGTGGTGGCGACGCGCGTGTGAGAGTGCGGATGGGAAAGCCACGAGACGGGTGCCCCAAGCGAGCAGGACCCGGCCGGGGCCCGTAGTCACTCCGGCCGGGTCCTGCTCGCGTCTGCGAGTGCCCTCGTCGCCCAGGCGCGGCGGGGACGTGCGGCCAAGTTGACGACCTCCACGGTGGCACCCGACCCCAGGGCCTCGGACCACGGCGTCGGAGAGCTTGCCCCGTTCCTCGAGGGGCAGGGGCCAGGGCGGTCGTGGTGGTGCTCAGGCCGGTCGGGGTTGTCAGGGTCATCGGGGGTTCCTGTCCTCGGCCGGACGGGTGGATCGTGCGCACGTATCCGCTCACCAGGCCGGGGCGGGTCGGCCCGGTCATGAACCGGAATCGGGGGTGTCCGGCGTCGCGGCGTGCACTGAGGTGCGGGGGCGGAGGATTTGCTCGGGACGGCAGGGGTTTTGCAGGCTGTCGGTTGCCGGTCCCCGCCAAGGCCAGTCGCCCGGGGACGGCAGTCAGCCGAGGGAAGGAACCGCTCTGTGTCCGCCGTACTCTCCGACGACCTGAAGAAGCTCATCGACGACACCCCGGTTTTCGCGACCGTGGCCACGATCCAGCCGGACGGCAGCCCGCAGCTGTCGATCACCTGGCTCACCCGGGACGGTGACGACCTGCTCGTCTCCACGACGGTCGGCCGCCGCAAGGAGAAGAACCTGCGCGCGGACCCGCGGATCACGGTCATGATCAACCCGCACAATGCGCCCTACAGCTACGCCGAGGTCCGTGGCTCGGCCTCGATGACCACCGAGGGCGGCTATGAACTGATCGACGCGCTGTCGCGCAAGTACACCGGCAAGGACTACGCGGACTTCAACCCGGCGTCGAAGGACGACGCCGAGCGTGTCGTCGTCCGCGTCACCCCGCGCAAGGTCGTCGGCTCGATCTGACACCCGACGGACGGGCCGACGGGAGGAGGCCCCTGATCAGCTGTGCTGGCCGGCTCGGCACTGCCTCTTTCGGCTTAGGTGAAACGCGCGGCGCCGGTCGGAGAGCCACCGTCCGGTGCCGGTGCCGGTGCCGGTGCCGGTGGGCGTCGCCGGACGGTCGACGGCGTCGGCCCCGAGTACATGCCGGGGCCGACGCCGTCGTTCCGGTGGCTGCCGCTGTCAGGCGTCGGCCCCCTTCACTTCTCCGCTGTGACCGCGGTCAGCGCCAGGACTGCTGCGGGGAGCCGTTGCAGTCCCAGAGCTGGACCTTCCCGCCGTTGCGGTTCTGGGTGGTGTCGTGATCCAGGCACTTGTTGTTGTACTTCAGACGAATCGAATGGTCCGCGCCCCGGTACCAGGCCTGCTGGGGCTGGCCGTTGCAGTTCCACAGCTGGACGATGCCGCCGTTGTTGTTGATGGTGTTGGTGTCGGCGTCCAGGCACTTTCCGTTGAAGTCGACCTTCAGCTCACCGGACGGGTGAAGGACCCAGCGCTGGTTGGCGGCGTGGTTGCAGTCCCACACCTGAGCCCGGGCCGGGTTGTTGTTGATGGTGTTCGTGTCCGCGTCCAGACACCGGTTGCTGAGCTGGACCTTGTACACCATGCCGGCGGCAGCCCTCCGGGTACTGGTGTCGGCGCCGACAGCGCTCTCGACGGTGGTCAGGGGAAGGAGTAGGAGGGCGAAGCCGGTGGACAGCGTCCTGGCCGTACGGGAGTCGAAGCGCATCGCTGAGGGACCTTTCGATCGGTGAGCGGGCCGGTTGTGGGCGCACCCGTGCCGCATGGAGGCGGAGGAGGGGAGCCGCGTGCTTCACCTCGTGGGGTGAACCGCCGACTGGATGTTCCGAGTTTGTGGCGGTCTGGCAGCGCGGGCAACCTTGTCCCGGTTGTTTCAGCTATGTCGGGATCCCTACGCTTCTGACCTGCTGGGACGGGCGCATCCCGGGACAGGGCGCGCCCCATGGGACACCTCGGCGACTTTCCGGGGAGAGGGCAGGGATGAGTTACTTCGACGGCACGGACCGGCACACCACGGACGCCCGCCGGCTGGGCGACGCGCTGCGTGCCCTCCAACAGCGCTCCGGATGCACCTTGCGCGACCTGGAGAGCCGGATGCCCATCAGCGACTCGTCGCTGTCGCGCTACTTCTGCGGGCAGACCGTTCCGCCCTGGACCGTGGTCCAAGACCTGTGCCGGGCGCTGGGAGCCGAGTCTGCGGAGTACCGCGCGCTGTGGGAGGCCGCCGCGCGCAACGAGCCCCGGCCGCCTGCGGTCGGTGCGCATCAGTCAGAGGCAGCGGCCGACGAGGAGGAAGTGGCCGAGGTCGCCGAGGTCGCTGCACCCACCCCGGCATCTGCGGGGGCGTCCGACAGCGCGGATCCCCGGGCCGCCGCGCCGCGGCGCAGGGCGTGGTCGCTGCCTGGCGGCCGCCGCGCGTGCACCCTCGCCGGCGCCCTGGCCGGGGCTGCGCTGGGCGCGGTGCTCACCTGGTTCCTCCTGCCGGCAGCGCCCGGAGCACCCGAGGACGGCGCCCACACCAACCGGGCCGGGTCCGCAGCCGAAGAACCAGCCGGAACGGCACCCGAAACAGGGGAGCCCGCGACGGGAGGGCCGGGGCCGGCCGACACCGTGCGCATCTTCGTCAGCCGCCGGACCGGCGCCTGCCTGGACCACAGCCTCGACAAACGGCTGCGCACCTTCCCCTGCAACGGCATGAGCTATCAGCGGTGGACCCAGCACCGGCAGCCGGACGGCACCTTCCGGCTGCGCAACCACGCCACCGGCGCCTGCCTCGCCCACAGCCCGGACGGCCTGGACACGGCGGCCTGTACCGCCGCCCCGTCCCAGAAGTGGGTGGTCACTCCCTGGCCCGATGAGTCGGTCGAGGTCCGCAGCAAGGCCACGGGCGCATGCCTCGCAGACAGTGCCGAGGCTGGCCTGAGGGCCCTGGCATGCGCCCGTACGGACCACCAGAGGTGGGGCTGACACCGCCCGGCCGGGCCGCCGGTTTCAGGCGACATCCACGCTGTCCAGTTCGGCGTACCACTCGCCCTTGCCGAGCCGGACGGTGTTCCAGCCCTCCCGCAGGGTGAGTGGCGCCCTCGCGGTGCGCCAGGTGTCCCACCCGCTGTGCGGGTAGTGCACGGCGCCGGCGGCGCTGCCGTTGACCGAGAGCAGGTGCGAGGAGGCCGTCGGGGCGCCGGTGTGGTCCAGGGAGCCGTTGCCGAAGTGCAGGGTGAGGGTGTGGTGCCCGCCGGAAGCGGCGAAGACGTCGAACTCGACGAAGCTGTCGGGGTGGTCGATGTGCCCGACAGCGCGGTCGCCCTGGGCGCTCGGCGCGGCCCGTACGATCGCGCGGTGCACGCGCGCGTTCTCTGCCTGGTGGCGCGCCTTGCTGCCGCGCACCACGGGCCGGCCGTGTGCGAACCCCAGGTCGGCGGCGTGCAGGACCCGGCTGGGGCCGCTCCAGCCGTGGAAGACGATGCGGTCACGGCCGTCGGGGCCAGCGACGATGTCCTGGCCGCCGGGCCCGACGATGGCGCCCGAGAAGCTGTCGGTCGTCATCAGCGGATCGGCAGCCTTGGTGTACGGGCCGGTGAGCCGGTCCGCGACCGCGTAGCCGGTCTTGTACCGCTCTCCGTCGTACGCGTTCGCCGAGTAGAACAGCACGTAGCGGTCGCCTCGCCGGACCAGGGTGGGGGCCTCCACGAGGTCACCCTCCCAGTCGCGGTCCCGGGTGATCAGCCGTACGGCCTCGCCGGTGAGGCGGGTGCCGTCCCAGGACGTCTCCTGGAGGTGGAGCCAGGTGTCGCGGGAGCAGCAGTTGCCGTCGTTCTTCCACACGACGTAGCGCCGGCCGCCCTCGGTGAAGCCCGCCGCGTCGATCGCGCCGCCCTCCTCGGCCGGGCAGATGAGCGGCCGCTCACCCACCGGTGTGAACGGGCCGTCGGGGGAGCGCGACAGCGCGACGCCGATGCACTGCGTCCCGCTTGCGGCGTCGCGGGCGGTGTAGTGCATCGTGAAGCCGTTGCCGTTGTCGAACACGTCCGGGGCCCACACTTTGCCGCGGGGCTCCGTCGCGGCCCAGCCGCCGAGCACGGGCAGGGCGTCGGCCGCTGCCGGTGACCACGTGGTCAGGTCGCGCGATGTGGCGTGCTGGATGTTCCGGCCGTTCCCGTTGGTGGCGTACGCGTGGTATGTGCCCGCCACCTGGATGACGTCGGGGTCGGCAAAGTCCCGGTCGAGCACCGGGCCGCCGGCCGCTGCCCGTGCGGGCAGCGCGGCCAGGCAGGCCGCCAAGGCGGCGCAGATGGCGAGTACGGCGCGGACGGCGAGCTGGGTGCGACGCCCGGTCCGGGGTGAGTGCGTATGGCGGTCCATGGCGTCGCCTCTTCAGGGCCGGCGGGATGTCCGGTACGGGTTTCCCACCGGAGAACGATCCGCTGCCCCGCAGGTTCCTCTCGGCGGATCGACCCAACCCAACCCGGCGAACCTACGCGGTCACAGCACTGAAGAGCCGTCTGGATCGAACGTGAGAAAAGGATTCGCTTGGCGGTACGGCATCCCGCCTGGATGTGGAGGTCACGATCGGCCCGTCATCCGGCCCGCTTCGACGTACTTGCCGTGCCCACCGGGTCGGCCGGTGCAGTGTGGGAGCCGGTGAAGTAGTCCGCGTCCTTGGGGCGGTCGGCGGGATTGCTGGAGCGGGGGGCCGGCACCAGGTGCGGTATGTACTTGGAGCAGTGGATGTAGGCCTCTTCGACGGTGAGGTGGACCCACATCTCAGGGCCGCGCCCCGGGCCGACGTCGTTGGGCAGGCCGGGCTGTGCGGTGCGGAGGTCGCCGTCGAGGTAGAGCTGGGCAACGCCGTTGACGTGCAGGCCGACGTGATGGTGCGTGAAGTCGACGAAGAGCATGCCGAGGTGTGGGTTCTCGCTCATGTTGCCGGCACTGGCAAGCACGCCGTTCCCCCGGAACTCTGGGTAGACAAGGGTCTTCTTGTCCAGTACACGCACAAAGCCGGGCCGGCCTGCCCGGAAACTGGCGTCGCACTCGCCGCGGGAGTCGGCGGTGGCCAGGAAGACCATGCTTTGTCGGGCGATGAACTCCTGCATCTCGGCCGTGAGACAGGGGCGCACCTGCTGGTCGTAGAACCGGGCGGCGCGGTCGGCGCTGCCCATGTTCTGCTGCAGCCGGTGTTCGCCTTCTGATCCGAAGGGCGGCGGGGGGAAAGTCACGGGGCGTTCTCCTGGCAGGATCGGCAAGCGTGTGGCTCAAGAAGCGGACAGGACGGGGGTTTCGAACGGGTCGTAGTGGATGCGGTCGGGCTGAGTGCCGTGCCGCGTGAGTGTCTCGCTGGCGGAGACCACCATCGGAGCCGGTCCGCTGAGAAAGACGTCGTGCTGATACCACGGCCCGTACTCGGCCAGCACCTGCGGCAGGGAGCCCCGGATACCGGGGATGTACTCGTGAGAGACGGCACCCCTGATGGACAACCAGTGGTACTGCTGCGCCATTCGGAGCATGTCGTCGACCCCATACAGCTCGGCACCGGTACGGGCCCCGAGGAACAGGTCGACCTTGTGCCGTCCGCCACGGCGGGCGACTTCCTCGACGATCGCGCGGATCGGTGCGAGACCCGTGCCGCCCGCTACACAGAGCAGGTCCCTGTGGACGGCGGCATCAAGGACCATGTCACCCATCGGCGCACCTAGCTTGACCACATCTCCCACGGCGGATCGGTGCACGAGCGCGTCGCTGACAGAGCCGCCGGCCACCGCGCGCACGTGGAAGGTGAGGGTGCCGTCGGGACGGGGCGCGTTGGCGGGGGAGTAGTAGCGCCAGACTTTGGGCCACCACGGCGTCTCGAGGCTGACGTACTGCCCGGCGACGTACGGGTACGGCACGTGGGGGCGCACCGTGACCTCGGCGATGCCGTGTCCACGCTGGACCTTGTGCACCACCCTGGCGGGCCAGACGGCGGGCCGCTGGGCCTCGTCCTGCTCGGCAGCGCCGATCATCACGTCGGCGACCACCCCGTACGCCTTGGTCCAGGCCGCGGCCATGTCCGCGGTCCAGGCGGGTCCGGCATAACGGGCCAGAGATGCGAGGAGGCACTCGCCCACGGCAGGGAAGTGTGCGCTGAGGGTGCCGAACTTGCGGTGATCGCGACCGAGGTGACCGCAGAAGCGGACCAGGCTCTCCGGGTCGTCGACCAGGTCCACGATGCGCAACAGCGCACGCAGCAGACGGCCGCGCTGGGCGTCCATTCCCGGGGGAAACATCGGACGGACCTCGGGGTAGCGGGTGAAGAGGATCGCGTAGAAATAGACCGTCATGTCCGCGGCGAAAGGTTCGACTATGGAGACGGAAGCCCGTATGAGTGCTATCTCGTGGGCGGAGAGCGGCGGCTCGGCGGTGGCTGCCTCGCCGCTGGCGGCGGCTTGCGAGGGAGCCGCGTGGGGGGCGGTGTCTTCCGGGTGCGGGTGAGTGGGCGGGGTGGTGGATCGTGCGATACGGAATCTCAAGAGACCAATGCTCCTCCTACCGGTATGTGATCTGGCCCCGATCGTCCGAGGGCGGTGTCGTACATGACGTCGCCGTCTCGCAGCAAGCCGAGGGCGTAACCCTCACCCGCTCTGTCTCCCGGGGAAGTGGCGGGCGTGGCGGCGACGGGGGCTTGCATGAGTACTCCTGCTGTGATGGGGGACGTTGAAGCGGAGCAAGGGGTCCCGGAAGTGACGCGATCACGGGGGCGGCTCAGAAGTAGCAACGGGCCGAGACGACGGGCCCGGCCGATTTCACGCTCGTCAATACCAGCGTTTAGGGGCCAATTCATGATGGATCCAAGGTGGATTGCACGCGGGGACAAGACATGGCTGGGCCCCCGACCTGGGGAAGTAGGTCGAGGGCCCCAAGAGGGGGGCGACGGCGCTAGCTGCGCACCGCGGAGGAGTCGTTGACGTCTTGCTTCGCATGGCGGGCCTTGCCCTTGGCCTGCTCTGCGTGGCCTTCGGCGGTCATCCGCTCATTGCCGAAGGCCCGGCCGAGGGTTTCCTTGGCCTTGCCCTTGGCCTGCTCGGCGTGCGCCTTGCTCTTCTCCGTGCCCGGCATCGGGACCTCCACGTGATGTACCGGATTTTGGTCGTGACGACCCTCCTGCTCGAGATCGGTACCGGCAAACCCCGTACCGGGGACAGACTTCGCCGAGGCAGGTCCTCCACGCTGGGGCGGGTGGCTTCACGGCGTTGCTCTCAACGACTGCGGCAACGGCCAGCCGACTGCTCACGCGCCCGCGCAGGTCGTAGGGCCGCCTGCATGCGCGGGGCGGGCCTGACGGGATCAGACCTGGCCGCGCCGGGCTCCGATCTCCGTGCCGCGCTCCCCGATGAACTCCTTGAGATGGGTCACGGCCCGCGACGGTGCCGCGGTGTGGGTCGTTGGGCAGCCATGGACCAGGGAACCGTTCCGTTACCGAGGTGTTCCGCTGATCCGGGCGCGGGCGAGGGGCGGGTTTCTGATGCGCCGATCTACGACGCTGTTGAACGGCTGTGGCTTCAGGAGGGCCGGGAGGTGCCCTGCCGAGGAGGATCCGCCAGGACCCCGGCCGGCAAGCATCGGTTCGTGGATCCCGACCTGTTCAACCGTGGCTGATGGGCCCGGTCACGCTCACTTCGCGCACCGGCGAGGTCCTGCCCGGCGAGTACGCCGCCTCACGTCAACACCTCCGGATACCGCAGCGCACGTGTGGCCGGGTGTGGGACAGGTCCGGTCCGCGTGTGTCGCGGGCCGGACCTGGTGGTGGGCGTGGGTGCCCGGTGGGTGTTAGGGCAGGGTGGCGAAGGGGATGTCGATGTAGGACTCGTTGCCCTTGGGGGAGGTGATCTCGAGGGCGGCGGGGATGGTGTTCTCGTCCGCGTAGAACGGGTCGTAGCTGTCGATGATGAGCTGCAGTTGGCGGCCCTTGGCGAGGATGTAGTGGGTGGGCTGGAGGCGGAAGGTCACCGTGGCGGCTTGTTGGTCGGTGAGGGTGTAGGGGGCGTGGGTGATGATCGCGGCCCTGCCGGTCGCGGGGTCGCAGTCCAGCAGGTAGGCGGTGAAGGTCGCGTTCTTCGTCTGCGGCCTCACGGTGAGCCGGGCCTCCAGGTCGCCCTGGACGCGCATCGGCCGGTCCAGTGGCGCGGTGGTCCAGACGGCGGCGACGTCGCGCTTGATGTCGGCGGTCTTGTAGACGTGCGGGAGCCCCACGCGCTCGGCCAGGCCGCTCTGGACGAGCTTGGGCGCGACGACGATCCCGGTGTCCGGGCCGGCGGCCTGGACGGAGCGGGTCCACCCCGGCTGCGGCTGGCCCTGCGCCAACGGCGCGTCCTGCTTCCCGGCGGGTACGTCGCCGAGGTGGAAGCGCTCCTTGGGGAGGGCGTAGTCCGCCCAGTCGTCGTGGGTGAGGTCGGACAGCAGGTTGTGCATGTACTCCGAGCGGATGCCGAACTGTGGCTGGGCGCCGTCGCCGGCGGTGCCGCCGAGGTGGTGGTCCATCCACCGGTAGGTCATCTCGGTGGGCTTGGAGATACCGCCGAGCAGGCCGGGCAGTTCGCTGTTGCCGTGGTCGCCGATCTGCACCAGCAGCGACTTGGGGCCCTGCAGCTTGGTGAAGAGGTCGACGACGGCGGGCACGGAGAAGATTGTTTCGTGCCAGGAGGTGGTCATCAGGACCGGCAGCGCACGGTCGTTGTATGCCTTCAGCTGCTCGATCGGAGAGCGGAGCTTGGCGAACTTCCTGACCTCGTCGTCGATGACGTTGCCGCGGATCTTCCTGATGATCCCCTGGAACTCCTGGGAGCAGCGCTCCTCGTGGAATAGGGCCACGAGTGCCTCGAAGGCCTTGATGTGCCGGGTGCCGTTCTCGAACAGTGAGGTGAACAGGTCGCCCCAGGCGCTGGCGCCCGCAACGGCCTTGACCCGCGGGTCCTGTGCCGCCAGGAGCAGGCTGGTACCGGCGCCGTAGGAGGCGCCGAAGCATCCGATCCGCTCCGGGTCGATGCCTTCCTGCGCGGTGAGGAAGTTGAGGATCTCGACTCCGTCGGCGACGTCCTGGGGGCCGGCGACCTGGATCTTGCCTTCGGAGCGGGCCAGACCGCGCTGGCTGTAGGTCAGGACGGCATAGCCGCCCTGTGTCCAGCGCGGGACCGTGCCGAAGTAGGCCAGCCGCCCGAAGTCGTTTAACGGGGCGGGCATGAGGATCGCGGGACAGGTCTGCCCCGGCGCGAGGTGGCGCGGCGTGCTCAGCCCGGCATCGATCCGGGTCCCGTCCGCCATGGCGATCTGGAACTCCCGGTACTCGGCGATCTCCGCCTGCACCTCGTAGGTGTCGGCAATACCCCACTGGTCGAGCCTGCCGATCAGGCGCGGCGACGGGTCGAGCAGTGCCTCGCGGATCGCCTCCAGCTTGGCGACGTCGTCGGGGCTCAGAGCGAACGGACTCTCGGGGGTTCCGTTGACCGGCATGGATGTTCCGCCTTCCGTGGCAGTGCTTCTGACGAAATGTCATAGGCATGATCGTTCCGGCGCGATCACCCCCGGCAAGCAAACCGAGCTCGTCACCCGAACGAGTGATGGGCGGCTGTTGAAACCTCGGATGGAACCGACCCCGCTCGTAAAGGGACAAAGGCCAGGGGACCGGACTATCTGTACGTGGAGCAGGCCCTCGGCCCTCCCTGAAGGCCGGGTTCAGTTAGCCCTGGTGTTCGCGGGCATCGGCAGGTTCCCCCGCTGTGGCTCCCCACAGGCCGGACGGCATGCGCAGGATGCTCGTTCAAAATGTGGAGCAAGCTGGCCGAAGCAAGGGGATAGCGGGTCCCGGTTCCCGCCGAAGCGGAGTTACAGCGCGCAGTTGCCAGTCGCGGCGCCTGTCGGGGAGAGCGGGGAGGTCTGCGGGAGCCGGGGGCTGGGGATACGGGCTCCCTCGCTCTGAATTGTTACCGCCTTCCGGCCCGCCCTGGCCCCAACGGATGTTCGAGCTAAGGCCGACGGTTCGCCCATGCCCTGGCCGGAACCGGAGCTACTTCGCACCGGAGTTGAAGCAGCAGCCAACTGGTGCCAGGGCAAGCCGATTTTGTAGGGCCAGCTCAGAGCGAGGGGGCCAGGGCTACACCGAATCGAGCGGACGTATATGCCATTCCGCCATCGATTCGAGGCCGACGGGCGAAGGGAGACTCTGGCTGGCACGGCCGTAACCGATTCGGCTGGTACACAGAGCTTGAATTCTGTTCAGGAGAGGGGATTCTTCGCGTGGGGTGGGAAGGACGAGGGCATGCCGCTCGGTGGAATTAGGCGTCCCGTCTCCTGTGCCGTCTGTGGTGCTACTGGCCGACAGGGCGATACTCGGACGTTGTGTGTTTCGCAGGGCCGTGCTGGTGACCTGGCATTCGGAAGCGTGTCCTCATCTGGTGGCGGACCGGATCCGGCCGAGGGGCAGTGAACGCGTGCCGACGCCGGCCCGTGCAAGGCTGAGGCCGCAGCTCACCTCCCTGACGCCCCGCCTGCCCAGTGTCCCGAGGCCGCCGAGCGTGCCCGAGGGGTCGATGGGGTGCCCGGTCAGCCGGCGCGTACGGTGCGATCACACTGGTTGCTGCCTTGCCGCTGCCCCACCGGGCTTGATCAGCCGGCGGCGGAGCGGGGCGTGGTGCTGGTGTCCGCGTTCGCGGCCGGGTGAATGGTGAAGACCCGGTCCAGACCGATGATGCGCAGGATGCGGGTGGTGTTGGCGGGAACCGAAGCCAACACGATGTCACCTTCTTGTTCGATCGCCAGGTTGCGGGCTGCCAGCAGGGCGGTGATGCCGCTGGAGTCGCAGGAGCTCAGACCCGCCAGGTCGAGGACCAGTAGCTGTCCGGGGGCCAAGGTGAGGCCGTCTTCGGTCTTGCGGAGTTCGGGTGCGGTCGCGTAGTCGAGGTCACCGGTGATCTCCAACACGGGACCGGTGTCCGTGGTACGGGAGGTGATCGTCAGCGAGGTCATCTCAGTCTTCACTCCCGGGGGCGGGATCAGCAGCCGGTGCAGGTGCCGGTACGCCGAGGGCGAGCAGTGCGGTGTCGTCGTCGAGTCCGTCGCCGAATGAGGCGAGGAGCCCCGTTAGGGCGTAGTGGGCGGTGCCGTCCGCGCGCTGGATGAGCGCGGAGGGATGGCTGCCGGAGGCCAGGTGCACATCTACACGGTCGCTGCCCGGCTGGAGGAAGCCGAACACGACGGTGCAGTAGCGGGCGTCCCCGCTGGTAAAGCGCTCGTGCAGCACGGTGTTCAGGGTGCTCAGCACGTTGATGGGGTCGGGGTCGTGCAGTGCTGCGGCTCTGAGGGTGTAGCGGGTCAGTGAGGTGACCGCGGCGGCCTGGGGGCCCTTTCCGCACACGTCGCCGAGGAAGAACGCCCACCGGTCGGTGCCGACGGGGAACAGGTCGTAGAAGTCTCCGCCGAGCAGGTCCGGGGAGGCGGTGTGGTAGTAGGAGGCGGCATCCAGCCCCGGCACGGTGGGCAGCTCGGCCGGCAGCAGGCTCTGCTGGAGGACGGCCAGGGCCTCTTGCAGCCGTGCACGGTCGGCCTCGGCCTGGCGTCGGGCTTCTTCGGCGGCCTGGCGGCTGCGCAGCAGTTCGCTCTGGTGCTGCTCTGTCCGTCACCGGGGTGGCGCAGGCGGCTGAAAGCCCGCTGGGCGCTGTGCCCCGCGCCCAGGACCTGGGCGCGGGCTTGCCCATTGACGCCCTCGCGACAGGGGAACTCCGCGACGTGACGTCGCAGGGCACCCTCGCGGGTGGCCTCGGAAAGCAGGCCTCGGCGGTTGTCGACTTTCGAGCGGGCAATCCGGTGCACATGGGCCGGCGGGGTGGGCCCGTGGCCGCTGTCTGGGTGGGCCGAAGACGCTGTGTCAGCGGGTCGCTGGGACACATCCCGGGGCCGTGGCGCAGTTGCGGTCGCGGGAGTGGCGGCTGGAGGAGCCTGCTGGTCCCGGCCCCGTGGAGCTGTCGGCTGCGGGCGGTTCGGCAGCCGTCACACGTCGCCGTACCGCCCCGGCCGACAGCACCCTCAAGCGACGGTTGCCCTCGTATCGGTTTGCCCGTTCGCCCTATGCCGGGGTGCGTGGTGGTGCTGTGCGTGTGAGAGTGCGGATGGGATGGCCACGACGACGGGTTGCCCCGCACGAGCAGGACCCGGCCGGGGCCCGTAGTCACTCCGGCCGGGTCCTGTTCGCGTCTGCGGGCAGCCTCCTCGCTCCGGCGGGGCGGGGAGTGCTCAGTCCGCCTCGTGGGTGGACCGGTCGGGGTGTCAGGCGGGTTCGCGGCCCAGGGCGGCGGCTTGGCGGTAGTACTCGTACAGGCCCTCGAAGACGGGGTTGGCGATGGCCATGGTGTGGGTGTCGTCGCGGGTCATGGACAGGCCCCGCAGGACGACGTCGAGCCCGGGGGCTTCGGGGGCGTGGAAGCGTTCGTCGTCGATGTCGGCTTCGTGGACGATCTGCGCGATGCGGGCGAGGGCGGGGTCGTCGGTGAGGCGGTGGACGCGCAGGATGGTCTCGAAGCTGCAGTCGCCGTGGTGGTGGCCGAGTTCGGCGCCGCGCATGTCGAAGGGGGTGGCGTCGGCGGGGACGTGGGCGGGGTCGGTGACGAAGAGGAACTGGGCTTCGGGGTCGATGAAGCGGCCGATCAGCCAGGCGCAGGCGGCGCGGTCGATGTGGATGCCGGCGCGGGTAGCCCACTTCATGGGGTGCTCATTTCCGTGGTGTTGGCGGGATGCAGGGCCTCGACGGCCCTCTCGGCGGCGAGCCGGGCGGGCGGGGGAAAGTAGTCGCGCCGCTGGATGCGCCGCAGTTCGGCACGGAGCTTGGCCAGTACGCGCCGCCGTTCGGTGTCGCCGGCGCCGCGGGCGTCTTCGGCCTGGGCGAGGACCTGCTGGTACTCGACTGTCCGGGCCTGGGCCATGTCCACCACGAGCTGCTGTTCGTGGCCGGCGGCGGCCGGGTGGGCGATCCACACGGTGGCGGTGCCGCCGAAGTCGGTGACTTCCTCGGCGATCCACTCCAGCTGCTCCTGGGTGCGGGCGTCGGCGGGCAGCGCGACGAGGCCGTCGCTGATCTGCCCGACGCCCAGGCGCTTGAGCTTGCGCCACACCGTGATGCGCGGGGTGGAGGGCTCCCGCGGGACGCGGTAGGAGAGCAGCACCCACTGCCGTTCGGCGGCGGGCCCGTTCACGCGCGGCTTCCCGGCCGGTCCTGCAACGAGCTGTTCATGTCCATCCCCCGAGACCTCCCTTCCGACGGCCCGAAGTGTGATGTAACCATGGTTACACAAGCAGCGGGCGGGCTGGGAGTGCGGTCGCGTACGCCCAGGCCGTCCGGATCCCGGCCGCTTCGTACGGCCTCATCAGGACGGAAGACAGTGCCGATGACCGCCACCGATCAGCCCCCCAGCCCACCGGACAACGCCAACCAGGCTCCCGTCGGCGGCGATGTCATTGCGCTGCGGCAGGCGACCCGTGCGTGGTTCGCGATCTCGTGGCAGACCTTCGGCGGTCCGGCCGGGCAGATCGCGGTGATGCAGCGGGCACTGGTGGAGGAAAAGCGCTGGATCGGCCAGCAGCGGTTCAACCACGCCTTGAGCTACTGCATGCTCCTGCCAGGACCCGAGGCCCAGCAGCTGGCGATCTATACCGGCTGGCTCCTCAACGGCACCCGCGGAGGGTTGATCGCCGGCAGCCTGTTTGTCCTGCCCGGCGTCCTGGCCCTGCTCGCGCTGTCCGCCCTCTACGTCGCCTTCGGCTCGACCACCGCCCTCGTCGGCGTCTTCGCGGGCCTTGCGCCCGCGGTCGTCGCCATCGTCGTCCAGGCCGTGTCCCGGGTCGCCCAGCGCTCCCTGACCCACCCGCTCCTGATCGCCCTCGCCGCGGTCTCCTTCGCCGCGCTGGCGCTGTTCTCGGTGCCGTTTCCCGCCGTCATCGCGGCCGCCGCCCTCGCCGGCTGGCTCATCGGCCGCTACAAGCCCGACGCCCTCAAGCCTCCGGCGGGGCACGGGGCCGGTGACGGGCCGCCGCCGCTGATCCCGGACGACGCGCTGCACCACGAGCAGCCCAGTCGCCGCCGTACCTGGCGGATCCTGGGAGCCGGTCTGCTGCTATGGGCCGTCCCGGTGGCCGCCGTCGCTCTGCTGACCGGCACCGGAAGCGTGTTCACCACCCAGGGCCTGTTCTTCTCCGGCACCGCCCTGGTGACCTTTGGCGGCGCTTACGCGGTCCTGGCCTTCGTCGCACAGCAGGCCGTGCAGACCTACGGCTGGCTCAGCGCGAAGGAGATGGTCAGCGGCCTGGCCCTGGCGGAGACGACCCCCGGCCCCCTCATCATGGTCGTGCAGTTCGTCGCGTTCCTCGGCGCCTACCGCGACCCCGGCAGCCTCGACCCGTGGGTGGCGGCCCTGCTGGGCGCCCTGCTCACCACCTGGGTGACGTTCGTGCCGTGCTTCCTGTTCATCTTCCTCGGCGCCCCCTACATCGAGCGCCTGCGCGGCAACCGCCGGATCTCCGCCGCGCTGACCGGGATCACGGCGGCCGTCGTCGGCGTCATCGCCAACCTCGCCCTCTACTTCGCCGAGCACGCCCTCTTTACCGACGTGGACGACAAGACCCTCGGCCCCCTGCGCATCGCCCTGCCCGACCTCACCACCCTGCGCCCCACGGCTCTGGCGATCGCCGTGATCGCAGCACTGCTGATCTTCAAACTTCGCTGGAGCGTCCTGCGCACCCTCGGAATCTGCGCCGCCCTCGGACTTGGCGCGGCCCTGATCGGACTCCCCGGCATCTGAGCCGCCGAGGAACTGGGCCATGCCGACCCGGCGACAGTGACAGCCGCCGGGGCCAGTGCCGAGCATCCACTCGTCGAGTCGTGTCGGCGTACACCGGAATGTGCGCAGGTCGGTACAGCTGTAAATGCACAGTCTTGAGGGGATGCGACCCGTCATGCGATGTTGGCATGGTGCCCGGTTCTAAGCGGCCGGTGCCGCCGGGCGGAAGCCCACACCGATCGCTTCAAGGTCCCGGCGCGTAGGCACCGTGGCGGCGGGCGCACCGGGCCAGGTCCCGGTCGTGGCAGAAGGCGCCGCCACGGGTGATGTGCCGGTCGACGGCCCAATCCTCGGTGCTCGGCACCCCTGCGGGCGCGCCAGGGTAGAGAACGTAGAGCGTAGAGGTCCACTCGTCGGCGTTAAGAGTGCCCACTGGCCGACCGTGACCGGGGTGCGGGCGATCCTGAACGTCGGGATGTGGATCTCCGCGCGCGGGGCTTCTTTCGCGTATCATTCCACCGGCACCCTGGTGTCCGCGTGGCGGCGGGCCACTGCCGCCACCTCGTCGACCGGCGTACCTCGACGCAGCAACCCGGCGGGAATCTCTACCCAGTTCACTTGCTCTACCTGCATGGCTCCTCCTCGGCTCGAGCGGACAACCCTCATGATCACCTTGGTGGTCGGGGCGGGCATCGGCCGATGGACCCATCCCGAGAGCGACCTTAGAACCAGGACTTCGGGCCACGGACCAGCTGTGCTCCGGCATAAGGCAGGGTGCGCGCTCTCGTGTACCAGGCGGAGCATCTTCATGTGTACGCCGGCAAGTCGTGCAGCACGCTGTCGGCCGCCGCGCGGGGACTGCGCGGCGGCCGCCGGGTTCATCTCTATCCGGAGTGCGCCCCTGCGGGTTGCGCCGGGAGCAGGGTCAGGTCAGACCTGTCCTCGCCATTGACCGGTGGCGGTGCCGCGCTCCTCGATGAAGTGCTTGAAGCGCTTGAGGTCGCCCTTGACCTGCCGGTCGACGAAGCCGAGCTTGTCGCCGATGTTCTCCGCCATGCCCTCGGGGTCGAAGTCCATCATCAGCGTGACCTGTGTATGGGTGGGATCGATGGGCTCGAACGTCACCAGGCCCGATTGCTCGCTCTCTCCCCCGACGGTCACCCAGGCCACCTTGGTATCGGGGATCTGCTCGGTGATCTCGGCGTCGAACTCCCGCTCGACACCGGAGACCTTCGTGACCCAGTGGGTGAGTGTGTCGGTGCGTTGCTCGATCCGCTCGACACCGTCCATGAACTGCGGGAACGACTCGAACTGTGTCCACTGGTCGTACGCGGTCCGGACGGGGACGTCGACCTCGATGGATTCCTTGACCTGCGACATGCGGTCCTCCTGGTGATGTCTTGGCGGGCGGGCCGGTTCGTGTGTCCGGCCCGGGCAGTGCACGTCATCGGTGCCCGCCGCAGTCGCGCCTGCCCCGGCCGGTCGGCTGCATTCACCGAAGGGGCCGTCCTGCTACACCGTCCGGCTGGCAGCGCTTGCGCGCCAGGTCGCGGCGTGCGAGCGGACGGACGCGCGGAGAGTTGCGGCGCTGGCCCGGTCTGGCCGTGCCACGAGGAGCTCGCTGTCCAGTGCCGGCGTTAGGGATGCGTAAAGGTTTTCTGGGCCGGGGATCTGCCGGCGAGGCTCTGCGGCTTCTTCCGGGCACGGTGGCAGGAGGCCGGTAGGCAGGGCCCCCTGCGGTGCGTCGCCCGCTCTACGTGGGTTGTTGAGGTTCGGGGACCGGTAGGCGGGTTGCAGGTGGCGTTTTGGGCACAAGGGCAGGGCGGGTACGGGAGCTGGCCTGTCGGGTCCGGGGTAGCGGCGCCGCGTGCGCATACTCGGTGATCGTCGCGCGGAACCGTTGCGCGGCATGTGCTGGGCGGGCCGGGAAGGTTGATGGGGGACATGAAGGAAGCGAGCGAGCCGGTGATGCCGGAGACGGTCGACAGCCCGGCGCTGCGATCCCAGCCCACGGGCAAGGTCGCGCAGTGGATGCTGCGCCACCGGGTGCAGCCGGTGGGGCCGGCCGCGGGGGAGGCGCACACCGAGCCGCACGCGTGGTGGAAGGTGATGTGCCTGACCGGCGTCGACTACTTCTCCAGCCTGGCCTACGTCCCCGCGATCGCTGCCCTCGCCGCCGGAGCGGTTTCACCGCTGGCGACGCTGCTGATCGTGGCGCTGACGCTGCTGGGGATGCTGCCGATGTACCGGCGGGTGGCGAAGGAGAGCCCGCACGGCGCCGGTTCGGTGGCGATGCTGGAGGACCTGCTGCCATTTTGGTGGGGCAAGCTCTTCGTCCTGGTCCTCCTCGGCTTCGTCGCCACCTCCTGGATCATCACCATCACCCTGTCCACGGCCGACGCCTCCGTCCACGTCGTGGAGAACCCCTTCTTCCCCGCAGCACTGCACGGCCACGAAGTCGCCCTGACGGTGGCACTACTCCTGATCCTGGGCGGAGTGTTCCTGCTCGGGTTCAGCGAAGCCGTCAGCGTGGCCATCCCCCTGGTCGCCATCTTCCTCGTCCTGAACGCGGTCGTTATCGCGGTGGGCCTGGTCCACGTGTTCACCACTCCCGGCGCGTGGTCGGCATGGACGGACGCCCTGGTTGGCGGCGGAGGTGGCTTCGGCGACCTCATGGGCCCAGCCCTGCTTGCGTTCCCGCTGCTGGTCCTGGGCCTGTCGGGCTTCGAGACCGGCGTGAGCATGATGCCCCTCATTGCCGCCGACGGCGTAGATCCCGAGCAGCGGCTGCGCTCGCGGATCCGCAACGCCCGCCGCCTGCTGACCACCGCTGCCCTCGTGATGAGCGTCTACCTGCTCTCAGCGAGCTTCGTCACCACCCTCCTCATCCCGCATGAGCAGTTCGAACCCGGCGGCGCCGCTAACGGCCGCGCCCTCGCCTACCTCGCCCACGAGCACGTAGGCGAGGCGTTCGGCACCGTCTACGACATCAGCACCATCCTCATCCTCTGGTTCGCCGGCGCCTCCGCCATGGCCGGCCTCGTCAACATCGTCCCCCGCTACCTGCCCGACTACGGCATGGCCCCCGAATGGGGACGCGCGGTGCGCCCCGTCGTGATCGTCTACACCGCCCTGTGCATCCTCATCACCATCGCGTTCAACGCCGACGTCGACGAACAGGCCGGCGCCTACGCCACCGGCATCCTGGCCATGATGGTCTCCGGCGCCTTCGCCGTCACCGTCTCCACCGCACGCCACCGCCGCCGCGTTCCCACCGTCGGCTTCGGCCTCCTGACCGCGGTCCTGCTCTACGCCCTGGTCGCCAACATGATCGACAAGCCCGACGGCCTCGTCATCTCCGGATTCTTCATCGCCGGGATCATCCTCGTATCGTTGGTCTCCCGGGTCTCACGCACCACCGAGCTGCGCGCCGATCGCATTGTCTTCGACGAGACGGCTCGCCGGTTCATCGACGACACCCTGGCCCACGACGGCGCCATCAACATCATCGCCAACCGCCGCCAGGCCGGCGACCTTGCCGAATACAGCGACAAGGAACGCGAACAGCGCGGCGTCAACCCGGTGCCCGGCACCGCCGACGTACTCTTCCTCGAAATCGACGTGGTCGACCCCTCAGACTTCAGTGACACCCTCACCGTCCGCGGGGTCGAAGTCGACGGGTACCGCATCCTGCGCGCCGACGCCCCGGCGGCTCCGAACGCCATCGCCGCGATCCTGCTGGCCCTGCGCAATGCAACCGGGGTCCAGCCGCACTGCTACTTCGCCTGGGCCGAGGGCAGTCCGCTGGTCCACATGGTCCGCTACTTCCTCCTCGGCCGCGGTGACACCGCACCCGTCACACGCGAGATCATCCGCAGCCACGAAGCCGACCCCGAGCGCCGTCCGGGCATTCACGTCGGCGGCTGATCCACACTCATGTGCAGCGTCCCCAGGACGGGCAGGATCGAGAGGCTGGCCAGATGACGTCTACGCCGGAACAGCAGATGCGGCGCAGGATCCTCACCCTCACCGTTGCCGCGGCAGTCCTGGCCGCTGTGGGAGCAGTCGCCGGCTGGTGGTGGCTGCTCGGGATCGGCGTCTGGGTTTTGATCACGGCGTTCCTGATCGAGATGATCTACCGGCCATAGGAGGGCCCCATCTGGGTCTCGGCCGGTCCTGGGGGCGACGGACCGGCGTCAAGGGGACGCGCTCCAGGGCGGCGGAACGAGGAATCGGCCAGGCTGCTAGGGGGTGTATCGAAAGTGGATCTTGGGCTGTGAATGATCACAGTTCATGGGTCGGGGAGATCTCACGGACGAGCAGTGGGCAACGCTGGAGCCGTTGTTGCCGAAGGGGATGAAAGAGGGGCGGCCGCCCGTCTGGCCTCGGCGACAGCTGATCGACGGCATACGATTCCGGGTCCGGACCGGTATTCCTTGGCGAGACGTGCCCGCCCAGTACGGACCGTGGAACCGGGTCTATGACCTGTTCCGCCGGTGGCAGCGGAACGGCACCTGGCATCGGATCCTCAGCCGGCTCCAGTCCCTGGCCGACGCGAAGGGTGCGATCACGTGGGACCTGAGCGTCGACTCCACGGTGTGCCGTGCCCATCAGCATGCGGCTGGGGCCCGCAAGCAGGGCGACCTTCAGAAGGAACCACCGGGCGGCATCTTCACCGAGCCCCGTGATCACGGGCTGGGAAGGTCGCGTGGCGGGTTCACCACCAAGCTCCACCTGGCCGTCGAGCAGGGCCAGAAGCCCATGTCGATCGTGGTGACGGCAGGACAGCGCGGAGACTCACCACAGTTCGAACCCGTACTGGAAGGGTCCGCGTGCCCCGCACCGGGCCGGGCAGGCCACGCGTCCGCCCCAATCGGGTGCGTGCTGACAAGGCGTATGCCTCCCGCAGGAACCGTGCCTACCTGCGCCGTCGCGGGATCCGCTGCACCATCCCGGACAAGGCCGACCAGGCGCGCAACCGCCAAAAGCTCGGCTCCCGCGGCGGCCGGCCGCCGCATTTCGACCAGGTCGACTAACGCGAGCGCCACGCGGTCGAGTGCGGGATCAACCGCCTCAAGAGGCACCGTGCGGTCGCCACGCGATACGACAAGCTCGCCGTCCGCTATGAGGTGACCGTGCTGATCGCAGCTCTCAACGAATGGCTTTGAACGGAGGTGGGGTCTCCCCCTCCTCGTTCACCAGTCCCGGCCGGCGGTCAGTGTCTCCGCATCCGCGTCCGTGAACCCGTATGCCGATGCGACGAAACAAAACTCGTCGCAGATCCACTCGCGCGCGACCGTCTCGATCCCGCTCCCGGCCGCCACGAACTCCCTGTCCAGCAGGTTGAACTCTTCCGTCGCGGCCTGGGTGAGCCCGTACAGGGTTCCCAGATCCGATGGCTGCCCGGTCTCGATGCGCTCGCACAGCCGCAGCAGGATCGTCTTCCCTCTGTCGATTACGTGATCAGGGAAGTACGAGTCGTCGTACATCGGCTGCAGGAACGCGTGCCCCGCGACCTGCTGGTTTGTGATTGGCATGGCGCTTCCTTAGCTCCGTGAAGAGCTGATGCGTCGATCATGCACAGCACCACTGACAACGACGCTACCCATGCAGGGCAGACCCCACGCGACCAGGACTTTCACAACACCCCCTAGAGCCATTTGTTGCGGCGCAGGGCTCGGTAGATGACCGTGCACGCGGTCACCATGAGGACCCAGACGACCGGGTAGCCGTACGGGGACCGAAGTTCGGGCATGTGCTCGAAGTTCATGCCGTAGACGCCGACGATCATGGTGGGGACGGCGATGCCGCCCAGGCGCTGATGCGGCGCATGTGCCATCGAGATCACGCTTCCGACGGCTCGCACCGGACAACAGCCTCGTGGACGGGCCGGCGCTGACCGGCTACTACACGTCCGACCCCGCGATGGACTGCGAGGGAACCGTGGTGTTCTGGCGCGACGGCAAGCTGCTCGCCGTGGACAGGGATCTCACCGGACACGAGCTGTTCGCCATGGACGACAGCCGAGCAGTCATTGGGCGTGCGCTGCTGCTGAGCGAAGGCAGCGTCGTCGTCTCCCTGGACAACGAGGTCCTGGTCTTCCGTACACCGCTGGGTCCCCTGGGCGAGGGTCCCTGGCCGTGCGGGGAAGGGAACCTCCAGGGCAATCCTCTGCTGATGAACTGAAACCGTCGGCGTTGCACAAGCGGAGTCTGGACAGGTGCGCACGCGCGAAATGAAGATGCTGGCTCCTGGCCTGCGCAGGCAGGATCTCTCCAAGTCAACCGACGTCAGCGGAATGATCGAGTGCCGGCCGGGGGCCCGCCTATGGGGCCCCGACGACGAGGACTCCGTATGGGAGGTAGGCATTGATCTCTTCCTCCTCAACAGGGGCAACGCCTACGACGGCTTGGCCTGTCTCTTCGGAATCCGAAATTCGTACGGTTTCCGTCCCCTGGCGGAAGATCGTGGCTTCCCGGACGACGCCTCGTCTCGGCTGCGAGCTGAGTTCGCCGGCTACGGCGTCCCCCACGATGTGCACGGGACCACTTGGCTGACCTGGGCCGAACTGGACACCACGGACTGGCAGGAAACCAACGCCTCAGGCACACGAACCCGCGCCTCTGCCGCAGGGATCGACACCGACTGGGGCCGGGTCTGGAGCGTCATGCACATCCTCAGCGAAGTGCACGGCGCGGAGAACGTACGTCTCGTCGTCTGGTTCCACTGACAGACGGTTGCGCGTGCTACTTGGCCAGGCGGGGCAACGATCGCGATCTTTACCAGAGCCCGTAATTCCCCAGGTCCCTGCTGTGCGAGCCACTAGGTTGGTGTGCGTGGAGACGCGGGGGCAGAGGTATCGGTATGTGGGGCCGGCTCAGCTGAAGGTGCTCGTCCGGGTGGGTGGTGATGGTCGGAGCATCCGCTCGTCGGCGGACTTCGGCGAGTGGGTCTCTGCGCTGTCCCTGGATGAGTTGGCCGAGCCGTTTACGTTCGTCGTCGATGGCGGCGGGGTGCTGAGACTGGCTCCGCGCCGCAGCGAGCACGTGGTGTGTGCCGGCGGCGGAGAGGTACTGAGCGCCGGCGAGATGAGCTTCCGTGAGGAGTCCGGGCGGTGGCTGGTCGAGGAGGTCAGCAACCAGTCGACCGGCTACTGCCCGGACATCAGCTCATGGCCAGCCGTGGCCGAGGCTCTGGATCGGATCGGGATCCATCGACCGTCCGGATTCACGCACGAGGTGGTTTTTCGTCGATGCCGCTCTTGCCGGGAGCTCAACATCGTGCGGGAGGAGGACTTCGTATGCGTGTTCTGCGGCGAGGACCTGCCGCAGGGTTGGAACGTTGGGGAGCCCGGGTGACTGGTCAGACCGCGAAGATCGCATCGCGTTGCGGGTGCGGCAGCATGGCGGTGCGGCAGGTGAACCAGTTCATCCTGCACGATGAGTTGTGGTGGGACTCGGAGTTCTCATGCGGGTCCTGTGGCACCTACCTGTGCGAACACGCTGGTCCGGGACCAGCGCCTGATGATGTTCGGGGGGCTCTGCTCGCAGCGCACGGGTCTGTCAGGCTGCGGTTGGTCGGTTCGGTCCCCAGTCTTGTGCCAGCTTTGAAGGTCTTTCGGGAGGTCTCAGCGGCCTCGTTGTCGCGGGCTCGTGAACTGGTCGGGGAACTGAGCCACGACGGTCTGGTGGGGACGTTGTCGGAGATGGAGTTCCTGAAGGCCCGGCTGCAGATGCGTGGAGTTCCCGTAGACGTGGACCGGTAGCTGTCCCCGGAGGATCTGAAGGTCAGTTGCGGACCTGCGGTGCCACCATGGGAGGTCTGCAGGAGAGCGGTCACGGACACCTCGATCCCGGGATCGCTCGGAACTGGTTCCAACATGAATGGCAATCCACCGCAGGTTGCATGAAGCGTGACCCGATCCAACGGTCTTGTCCCGGCTCAGGAACGGGCAGGTCAGACGGGCGGCACCTGTTGAGTCGCCGGAGCATGGGTTGTGGGCATCACGCCATGTCGGCCCTCTTTGGCGTTTGCGCAGGTCAGTGGCGTCCGAGATCTAGCGTTCTAGTCGTCCGGCGGGGCCAAATACGGCGCTAAGCAACAGGATGTGAGACTTAGCGTTCTAGTTGGTGATTTAGCGTCGTAGTTGGCCTGTGCCTACCCTGCTGGGGCGCAGACCGACCCGGATCTTGAGCGGCCTGACCTGGGCATTAGCCTCAGCGGATGATTCCTGAGCCGCTACCGAAGGTCATCACGCGTCACCGCGACGGGTGGATCCATGCCTACGTCGTGGGCGCCGGCGTCTACGGGACGCTGGAGCCCGCAGCGAGGTTCCAGCCGCGGGGTGGCGACGAGGTCGTAGCGTCGGTGGTCCGGCAGGATCTGGGGCGGGTCGTGTACACGACGCTGAACGGAGTCGTCTGCCTCACGGGTGCCGGCGACCTCGTGTGGGCCTCGGACTTTGACGTGCGCCATGGTCACCGGCCTGGCTGTGCGCTGTCTCTGGACGGGCGGACGGTGTGGGTCTACCGGCCGGACGCCATGGCGGGGCGCGGGGGCGGGGACCAGTGGGTGGTGCACGACGCTGATAGCGGTGTGGTTCTCGCCCGCCGGGAGCGGGAGACGGTTGGGCACGGCGCCTTCCACCACGTGCATCCCGTGGACGGCAGCATCTACCTCGACATCGGTGAGGGCCAGGACGGCTCCGTCATCCTCCGGAGTACGGGGCGGACCACGAGCCGGCGTGACGTACCCGTGGTCGGACCGCTGTCTGATCGACCTGGCTCCGTCCGGGAAGCAGCTCATGACCGTAGACCACGGGCAGGCGGACGTCGCCTTCCACGTCCACCCCAGCGGGGACGTGCTCTTCACTCTCCCCGTCGAAGCCTTCGGGTACGACCCGGAGGAGTCCTTCGTGGAATGGAGCGGCGGTTACCTGACCACGGCCATCGTCACCTTGGGCGGTGAGAGCCAGGACGAGGAGGAGTGGTTCCGCTACCACCTGGTCGACGTACGCACGGGCACGCTCAGCGGCGAAATCACCGTCCAGGCGAGCAACCCATACGAGCTGGTGCCCCTGGGTGACGGTTCCTGGCTCACCGGCGGCCCCGGCGGCGACCCGGTCCGTTGGTCCAGCTCTTCGCAGCCGTCCGCACCGCCGCACCCGGCCGTACCGACCTCCCCCTGCGAGAGGCAGTAACCGTGATGGCAGACATCCGAGTGCCGCTGACCCCTCAGGCGCCTGAAGGCTTGACCCGACGAGCTCGGTACTTCGTTGAGGTGCACGGCCTGCGTGTTCCCCGCCGGGACCTCGCCCTCTGGCGGGAAGGATGGCTTGAACGCGGGATCCCCGCTGCGGAGATCGACCGGGCCGTGGCCTTCCAGGGCCGCTGGGGCGGCATCGCTCTGCCCCCGGCCCCCGAATACGAGGGCGGCCCGCGCGTTCTGGAGGCCGATGTGCCCGAAGGCTCGGCCGTGGACGGATGGCGATTCTCGGCCGGCTGCTGCCGTGTCTCGATGGCCCACGGGTTCATGATCGGGCCGGAAGGCGAGTTCGGGATCGACGCCGACCGCTGGACACCGCTGCACGCCAGCACAGAGGGGTGGGTCGAAGCCCTGGCGCTGGCCGACCACGCGGGCTACTGGGCCAAGACCATCACGAAGATTAAAGGCTCCGCCGTCGAAGAACTGGACCTCGACGGATTCGAGCAGGTACCTGAAGTCCAGGGACTCGCTGACACCTGGTGGCGGGGCAAAGACTCTCTGATCGCCGTCTACCGCGGCGAAGCCTCGGGCTTTGGCGCCCCCCACTGCCTCAGGGCCTATATCTACGGCGGACTCGATGCGTGGGGCCTGGGCGGCACCTGACTCCCGAGTGTCAAACTCGTCGGTCCCACCGTTGAGCGTTCGGGTTGGCCGTAGGGGCCAAGTAGAGCGCTCAGTCACAGGAGTGAATGTGACTGAGCGTCGTAGTTGGCCACTGAGCGTTCTAGTTGGCCGGAGCCGTGCAAAGCGGGTCGAGTCGGGACTCGACCGGTGCCACGGGAGCCCTGGAAATGGAGGTGCTGCCCCCTGGCCTGCGCAGGCAGGATCTCCCCATGTCGACAGATGTCAGCGGAATGATCGAGTGCCGGCCGGGAGCCCGCCTGTGGGGCCCTGACGACGAGGACTCCGCATGGGAGGCCGGCATCGATCTCCTCCTCCTGAACATGGCCAACGCCTACGACGGCTTGGCCTGTCTTTTCGGAATCCGCAACCACTTCGGTTTCCGGCCCCTGGCGGAGGATCGCGGCTTTCCGGATGACGCCTCGGAGGGGCTGCGGCGGGAGTTCGCCGACTGCGGCGGCCCCCGCTATGTGCACGGGACGACCTGGCTGACCTGGTCCGAGTTGGAGACCACGGACTGGCAGGAGACCGACGCCTCGGGCACGCGAACCCGCGCCTCAGCCGCGGGGATCGACACCCACTGGGGCCCAGTTTGGAAGGTCATGCGCATCCTCAGCGAAATCCACGGTGCCGAGAACGTACGCCTCGTCGCCTGGTTCCACTGACTCGCGGCTGAGCGTCGTAGTTGGCCAGGCTGGCCAACTACGACGCTCAGTCACATGTGACTAAGCGCTGAAGTTGGCCCTTGAGCGGTCTACTTGGCCCGTGCGGGGCCCGTCTAGGCTCCTGATCATGGACCTGGGTGAATGGTGGGCGATGTACGAGGGGCTGCGGGGGCGGGTTCCCGCGTGGCATCCGGTCGGGGTGGTCGTCGAGGCGGACGGGCCTGTCGTCCGCCGGCACTACGGCACGCACGGCACCGCTGAGCACGCTCCCCTCGGCCCCGGCACGGACACCGCCGCAGTGGTGCGACGCCAGCAGACCGCCTTCGCGGAGCGCGGTGAGCCGGTGGAGTGGAAGGTGTACGGGCACGATTTGCCCGACCTGGGACAGGGAACTGACAGCGGCGGGGTTCACCCCGGGCTGGGAGCGCTCCGTGCTGATCGCCGCCCCGCTGCCCCGCGAGCAGCCCGTTGACGTGGCGGAGCCCAGGGAGGGGGTGCATGACCTGTACCGGGTGCGGGACCAGGCCCAGCGGGCCTGGGAGATCGCCGTCGGTTCCCCCGGCCCCCACGCAGCACCGTACGCAGAAATGATCGCGGACGGCTCCTCGGACGAGGGCGACGTCCTCATCGAGGTCCTGCTGAAGAACGGGATTGTCACCGACGTCGCTTGGGCGTACGGCCATGAAATCCCCTTCACCCTCATCGGTGGCCTCACCAGCGACGATCCGGACTTCGTCAGAGCCTGCACCGACCGGCGCCAGAGCGCCTGGCTCGGGCACCCCCTTGCTCGCCGAGGCCGGGGGCTCCCTGCGCGAGAGCCTCCTGGAGGCCGGCTTCACCGAGGCCGCCACCGTCCGCTCCTACCACTGGAGCCCGCCGGGCAGCCCCGAGACCACCCGCCCCGCACAATTTCTCGACTGGCTCCACGACGACGGCCCTATGTGGGACCGCTTCTACGCAGACTTCGACTTCAAGCCGAGCACCACCTACCGGCCCGCGATCACCGACCCCGTTCCCTCCGCGGTCTGGAACCTGCACTCCCACCACCGGCTCGTCCCCGACCTCCCCGAACGGCTCGACGCGATCGTCCACCGCGGACTGCTCACCGCCACCGAGCCCGGGGAGTTCGTCCACTGGCTCGACTGGAATCACGACGGCTACCGCTACGACCCCCGCCGCACCGACGTCCCCGGCCGGCCGCCCCGACCCGGCAAGGGCACCTCCCCAACGGTGACTACTACCTCCACATCACCGAAGACCTGCGCTTGGGCACCTTCGGCCACCCGTGGGAACAAACACTGACCGTCTGGGGACCGACGCTGCTTGCGGCCGTCGAGGCGGACCTAGCCGAACTCCTTGGAACTCCGATCAGGCACCGCGAGTGACGGTATCGGCCCTGCGTTGCGTCTCCCTCAACTCGGGATACGGGCACAGCGACAGCCCAGGATCTCTTACTGGGCCTCAGTCGCTGCGGCACGAGCTGAGCGGTGTAGTTGGCCGGACGGGCCAAGTACGGCGCTAAGTCACACTGTGACTGCGCACTGGTTCTGTCCAGTGAGCACTGGAGTTGTCGTGCTGAGCGTTCCGCATGGCCAGGACCGTGGCGTCCGCGTGTTCGTCCCCCCTTCCGAGAAGGGGGCGTTGTCGGTGGGTGCTGGCAGGGTGCGTCCATGACGGATAGCGAGATTGCCCGCATGGCACGGATCCTGGGTGGGTTGCCGGCAGCGGCCCGTGAGCTGCTGTTGGGGACGGACTGGGGGTCTCTCCAGCATGCCTACGGCTCCGGCGAAGACATACCGGTTTCCCTGTGCTCGCTCATGGATGAAGATCCCGAGGTTCGGTCCGAAGCGTTTGCCGCATTGGACATGGGCGTGCTGCACCAGGGCTCTCTATACACCGTCACCGCGCCCGCGGCGCTGTTCGTCGCCGCGATCCTCGACCACCCCGTGGGCCTCGCCGAGCACGAGGGGCACTTCCCGTGGGACGACGGACCACCACGCAGTTTGAGGGCTGCCCTGCTCGTCTGGCTGGGGCAGGTTGCCGAGTCTGCCGCCTATGGGGAGGATCCGGCGCGCGACCGAAGCCACTGGGAGTGGAAACCCTGGCACGACGACACCCGCCGTGAGCAGGACCCGGACGAGCTCGCCGCACTGCACGCGTGCCGGGAGATACGCCCCACCCTGTACGACGCTGTCGAGCCGTTCCTCTCCTCTCCCGATCCCCATGTCCGTGAGGCCGCACTCGGCGCCGCAGTGCCACTCCTCCGTGCCCCGGGGCTGACCGACCGGGTGCCGCGGGCCGCCACGCTGCTGCGGGCACACCTGGGCCCCGTGGCAGGGCGACGGGAGCGAGCGAGTGTGGCACGGGCGCTCGGCGAGTGGGGGGCGGACACCTCCGACCTGCTCTCCGACGCCGACCCAGCTGTGCGGGTCTGCGCCGCTCTCGGTCCCACCCCCTTCGATCGGCCACGCGCTCTTGCCGTTCTCCTCGACGCCTTGCGGGACCCGCGAACGACGGACAGCTGGTTCCCCGAGCCACTGCCCGGGTTGGACGGTTGGTTCCGCTTCACAGTCCTGTGCTCCGCGCTCGCCCTGGCCGAAAACATCGAGGAAGTGGAACCAGTGATGATCACCATCGTGGCCGCCGGCGGCACATCGGTGACTGACCACGAACGTGGACCGATCCTGCTCAAAGCCTTTGCGGGTGGCTATGACCCGACCCACCCGCTCACCCCCGCCCAACGCAACCTGTTGCGGGCCTTCGTAGACACCGACAAGGTGACGAGCGGCATCGGCGGGAACAGGTTGTGGTTCCGCACGGCCGGGCTGCCCGAGGACCAGGAGGGCATCGCTGCGCTGCTGTGACCTTCCCCGCCACCGCACCCTAGACCCATGACGTTCCGCGCCTGAGGCTGAGCATCGAAGTTGTCCATTCGGGCCACCTGCGGCGCCCAGTCACAGTGACGTTGTGAGACTTAGCGTTCTAGTTGGCATGCGGAGTGACGACGCCCGCCTCTACCTGCGATGACTTCGGGGGGAATCCCTGTGCGGGCCCTCCCGGGTCTGGGCGAGCCACGAGATCCTGGACCCCACCCCTGGTCGCACCTCTGCACCCCTTGACGATCTTGTATTGCCCCATGGCGTTGAGCCGACTGCCTCCGGATGACATCGAGTCGTACCGACTGACACCGAGCATTCGCGTCGCTGGCCAGGGACGGCCGCGAGTCTGCGGCCGGCAGGACATCCCGGCTTCGCCGTCGGAACGCGGGCGGGGCATGATTCCCGCTGTGCATGGAGACGAGAACGAGCTCGGGTTCGCGCGGTACACGCTGACCCGGACGGAGGACGGCCACGTCTGGGGCGTCTGCGCCGAGGCGGAGGGACTGTTCGGAGAATCCCAGCGCGGGACGTACGAACTGTTCGGCTGGGTTCCGGAGGAATCCGGCGTACCCGCTTGGGTCGGCAGCCGGGTGTGGCTGGTGCCGGATGACGAGGCACTCGACGCCTGGCTGTTGGAGGACGCGGAGACTTCGGGGCAGGTCCCCGGGACGGACAGTCTGCTGCTCACCGGCCTGGACGACTACGTAGGTCCGCCCGAGGGGCACAGGGGCCGCGTTCGCCTGCACGACGGGCACCGCTGGCTGGGTTCCTGCCGGGAATTCGCCCGCGTTCTGTCGCCCGAGCAGCTGCAGCCCTCCCTTGTCCTGCGGGGGCTCGCCCAGAGCGATCAGCTGAGGGTGGGGCTGATGAAGGGCACCCGGCGGGCGCTGGATCTGGAGGAAGCCGCTTTGGAGATACGGGACAGCCACGGTGACCTGCTTACTGATCGGCTGATCTGGGCCACGGTCAGCGACTGGCGCCCCTCCTCCCGCGGGGCGGGCCTGATCGACCTGGAGCTCGACGGGGGCCGCTTCACGCCCGTTCCCGAATACGCCCGGCCCATCTGGGACCGGTGGCTCGCTGGGCCGCCGGACGCCGTGAATGCTTGGGCCGGCCTCGATACCCGCCGCCGCGGGGCCTGGCATGACCTCGTCCGAGAGAGTGCCTGCCGACGATCCCACCACGACCGGCCAGCCGGTCACGCCTACGAACTCGATGGCCGGCACATCACCGACGAACCAGCCCTCTACCTAGCGCTCGGCGAGGCGGTCAACGGGCCGGGTGGCTACTTCGGCGGCTGTCTCGCCGCCCTGGACGACTGCCTGCGTGGCACCTTCGGCTACACCGCCCCCGCCACCCTGCTCTGGCGAGACGCCGTGATCGCACGCGAGCACCTTTCCCAGACCCTGACACCGGAAGGCCAGCCCTACGATTTGTTCACCGCGGTCCTTGAGGCCCTCGCCGAGGGTGGTATGGACGTCACCCTGGCATGAGCTGCTGTCCAGCTACTCCCCAGCGGTGATGCGCTCGGGAGTGGCGGTGGAGCCGGACCGCCTGGCCCACGGGCCAGGAATTTAGCGTCGTAGTTGGCCGACGGGGCCAACTACGACGCTAAGTCACAGGAGGTCCTCGCCGGTGGGACGCTGGGGAGAGGGGGCCACGCGGTGACGGAGGTCTCTTGAAACCGACATGGAGCGGAGCTGTCAGTTTTGGCTTGGTCACGATTCCGGTGGCCCTTGTGCCGGCAACCGAGGATCACTCGATCTCCTTCCTCCAGATCCATACGACGGACGGCGGCCGAGTTCGGTACTCCAAGCGGTGTGAGCTCGACGGGCCAGGAGTTGAGCCAGGCGGACATCGGGCGCGCCTACGAGACCGCGACCGGCACCCTCGTGGAGGTCACCGACCAAGACCTCGACGGGATGCCGCTCCCCACGGCCAAGACGATCGACATCGTCTGCTTCGTCCCGGCCTCCTCGATCGACCCCATTGCGGTCGGCAGGCCCTACTACCTGATGGCCAGCGGTCCGGCCTCGGCGAAGCCGTACGTCCTGCTGCGCATGGCCCTGGAACGCTCCAGCAAGGTGGCCGTCGCGAAGGTCGCGCTCCGCGGCCGGGAACGCCTGGCCCTGCTCCGGGTCGTCGGCGAGGCCCTTTGCCTGCATCATGCTGTGGCCGGATGAGCTGCGATCCACCGACGGTGTCAGCACCCCGCCGGCCGACGTGAACCTGCCGGAGGAGGAGGTGCAGGCTGCGGTTGCCCTGGCCGAGGCGCTCTCGGGCCGCCCCCTGGAGGATCTCCACGACGAGTACCGCGAGGCCCTCGAAGCCGTCATCGAGGCCAAGGCGGAAGGCGTCCGGGCCGAGACCCCTGAGCCGGCCGAAGCACCCAGCGGACAGGTCGTCGACCTCATGGCCGCCCTGGAGAAGTCGGTGCAGGACGTGAAGGCGGCCCGCGGCGAGCACGGCCAGGAGGACGCGACCGTCCACGAGATCAAGACCGACGCCCCGGCCAAGAAGACGGCGTCGAAAAGGACCGCTGCCCGCGCCCGCCAGACGTCACCCCGCAGCGCCTGACCCGTGGCCAAGTCCGCCTTCGCGCGGATCAGTCAGGTGAGCCCGGAGCTCGGTGACGAGTTCGGCCGGCGGGCGCGTTCCGTCGAGGACGATGTCCGCGTGCTCGCGGGTGGGGGCGACATGGCGGGTGTAGGACAGGCGGCTGGTGCCGTACCCGAGTAGTCCTGGAGCGGGGTCCTTGCCCTCCTGGATTTTGCGGAGCGTCTTGCGGACCACCCGGATGTCCGCCGGGGTGTCAACGAACGCGGTCACGGCGGCGATAGCGGTGAGCTCAGGGAGGGCGAGGGCGAAGGTGCCCTCCACGATCACGAGAGCGGCGTCGGCGTGCTGGGCCAGCGCGGCACGGATGAGGGCGGGGTCGAGGGCGTGCGGGTCGCTGAAGTCGACGAGCCGGCCTGGCCCGTCGAAACGGGGAACGCTCGGGGCATCGTCTGGACCGCTGTAGTAGCAGAGGTCCAGGTGGACGAGGCCCGCTTGGGGTACGGCCTTGGCCAAGGTGTGGGCGAGGGTGGTCTTGCCGGAGCCGGCACCACCACCAATGAGCAGGACGACCTGTTGTGTCAGGTAGGGCATGTGGGAATGCGGTTTCATGAGTCCGCCGGAGGCATCCGTGGGTGAGTGTGACCGCCGCCGTCGGAGCGGCTTGAGAACGGTCCGGTGATCGTGCAGGAGGGATCGGGCCAGTCGTGCCGGTAGCCGGGTCAGACCCTTGGGGATCCGGTGTAGTCGTACCACCGGTACCCGCGGTCTACCGAGGCGGGGAGGCCGAGTTCCCCGGGGTCCACCCGGACCCGGTGGCTGCCCTCGCGCGCCACCGGGCCCTTCCCACCCCTCTGGAATGGCACGTGCCCCTCGGCCCGGACCAGGCCGCGACGCGTTTGGGCGCCCGCCGCGTCGACTTAGACCAGGTTGTGAGGCTCGGCTGGATGGGTCCGGCGCGATCAGTGGGGATCGCCTACAAGCGGCAGGGCAGCGTCAGCAGGGCGGCGCTGCCTCGATCTAGTCCGTCGATGAGGCGCAGGGTCCCACAGGTGGTGGCCTGCCCATTCTTGACAACCATCTCCACACTTGGCCGGTTGATGCCCAGTGCGCTCAGTGCCCGCCCTGGGCATCAACACACGTGTTCTCGAAGGCAGGCAAGGAGATCGTGCTCTTCCCGGTCGGTCCCTCCCTGTACTCGGCGACGATCCTCCAGCCTCGCTGGTCAAGGAGCACCTTGGAGGTCCACACCTCGCCCTTCTTGTCCTTCTCCTGCTCCGGCTTCCCGACCTGCTTCCATCCGCGCTTGCCCAGTTCGCGCAGTGTCGCTTCGAAGCGTTCATGGTCCAGCGGTGCGGTATCGGTCTCGAATCCCTTGAAGGCGACGACGCACGAGGACAGCGTGCCGGGCTCAGCATCCTCGGGCATGGCGGCCCATTCCGCGTCGGTCGCCGGCGCCTTCGCGGCCGCCGCCGAGGTGTCGAGGTCCGTGCGCACGACCTCCCGAGTGAGGGGGCCGGTGCCCTCCGGCCGGGGTGACACCGCGACGGCCCCGGCTCCCGCCCCCGTGCCACCGCAGCCCGCCGCGCCGAGCGCGATGACCGCCGCCATCACGGCAGTCCACTTCGTCCTACTCATAGTCCCACCCCAGGTCAGGGGGTTACTCGCCCCCGTGTTCGAGGGAGGAGTCTGTCACGGGGATCCGCCGGAGCGGCTCCTGGGCCCTGCGGTGGGAGCACGGGTCAGCGAGATCGGTACGGTGGCCCGGGTGGCCTCAGCACCTCCGGTGGGGGAGGGGAGGCGGTGGCGCAGTGGTCCGTCTACGACGGCCGCTGGCCGTACGCGCCGCGTGCGGCCGCGCTGCGCGCGGTGTGTTCCTGTGGCTGGGCCGGCGCGGAGCACCGTCTGGACTGGGAGGCGATGGGCGAGCAGGACCTGGACGACGGCGGGGAGGACCAGGCGGAGGCCTGCCTCAAGGACTGGGACGGGCACACGGGCCAGGTGGAGGCGAGGGCTGTCCCTCTGCCGGAGACGGTCACCATGCTGCTGACGCGGTTGGAGGGAGAGATCGAGCGGCTGGCGAAGACTTCCCCGGTCGCGGCGGTGCGGGCCGCCCGCCGACTGGGGGTGGTTGCCGAGCGGGTCGGGTACTGGGCGGCCCGCGGCACCGCCAACGACCTCGACACCGCACAGGCGCCGCCCATCTGGGGCTCGACGAGGACGCGGCCCGTAAGCTGATGGCCCGCTTCGGCCGGTGGAGCCCTTTCCGCTGACTGGAGTCGTTTACCGCTTCGGCAGGTAGTAGGCCAGGGCGTCGCGCGTGTGCGGCCAGTCCAGATGGTTCTGATCCACTTCTTGTGGGGCAGCGACGCGGCGTCACAGCGGGCTGGAAGGATGGCTGTTCGTGTGATGCAGCGTGTTCTCGACGTTCTCCATGGCGTTTTCCCACCTCTCCTCCGTGGTGGTGGACGAGGTCAGAGCGGAGGGCGGCGGGATAGCCCTCACGGCGCGGACGGTGACGAGCGAGGCGGCGTGTCCCGACTGCGGCACCGTGTCCGGCCGTGTCCATGGTGGCTACCGGCGGCGCCTTGCCGACCTCGCGGCGGCCGGGCAGCGGGTTGTGATCGACCTGCTGGTGCGACGTTTCCTCTGCCCGGCAGCAGGGTGCGGTCGCCGTACGTTCGTCGAGCAAGTGGACGGGCTCACGGAGCGGTTCGCGCGGCGCACGCCGCTCCTGCGTCGCTCGCTGGAGAAGATCGCTCTGGCGCTCGCCGGACGTCCCGGTGCCCGGCTAGCTGGGCATCTGTCCATCCCGACGAGTGCGAACTCCCTGCTCAGGCTCGTACGCAGGCTTCCGGACAGGGACGTCGAAGCCGCACCTCGTGTGCTGGGCATCGGTGATTTCGCCCTGAAAAAGGGCCACGTCTACGGGACGATCATCTTGAACATGGAGACCGGCGAACGCGTCGACATCCTGCCCGACCGCACCGCGGACACCCTCTCCGCGTGGCTCCGTGCACACCCCGGAGCGGAGATCGTCTGCCGGGACCGGGCCAGCGCCTACGCCGAGGCCGTACGCACCGCCTGCCCCGAAGCGATCCAGGTTGCAGACCGGTTCCATTTGTGGAAGAACCTGTGCGAAGCCGTCGAGAAGTGCGTTGCAACGCACCGTAGTTGCCTCGCCGAGGCTACCGAGGACGCGCCCGCTGGCGCCACCGACGGGCCGAAGTCCGCGACCAAGGAGGAGGTGCCGGTGCGGCCGGAGGGGATGCGCGTGATCCGGCGCCACGAGCGTCACGCTGCCGTGCACGACCTCTACGACAAGGGCGTCCCGGTCCGGGCGATCTCCGAGGCCCTCGGACTGGACCGCAAAACCGTGCGCCGGTACGCGCACGCGGCCACGCCCGAGGACGCGTCGCTGGCCACCGGATCGCGCCGCCAGGGCGAATCCACGCCTACTCGCCCTACCTCCTCCGGCGTTGGAACGAGGGCTGCACGGACTCGGCACGGCTCCATGCCGAAATCACCGAGCTCGGCTTCACCGGCAGCAAACGGACCGTGCGCCGGCATTTCCAGGGGATCCGCGCCAGCGGCAAACCCGCACCCGACAAGCCCAAGACGCTGACGATCCGCACGGCCACCTGGCTGATTACATCCCACCCGGACAACCTGGACGAGAGCAGCACGCTCAAGCTCAAGAAGCTCCTGTCGCGCAGTCCCGAACTGGACACCGTCGCTGCATGCGTCCGCTCCTTCGCCACGATGATGACCGAGCGCCGTGGCAGCGACCTGGAGAAATGGCTCGCCATCGCCGAAGCCACCGGGATGAAGCCGCTGCAGAGCCTGGCCCGCGGCCTCCGCCAGGACTTCGACGCCGTCACCGCCGGCCTCACCCTGGAATGGAACTCCGGCAAGGTCGAGGGCAACGTAAATCGGGTGAAGCGAATCAAGAGGGACGGGTACGGCCGTGCCGGATTCGATCTCCTCCGCCTGCAGGTACTCCTCGCGGACTGAAGAACGTCACCCTCCGCAACCACCCCACAAGAAGTGGATCAGAACCGTCCAGATTCCCCACGGACGGCCAGTTGAGAAGTCACGCTCCGTCACTAGTACCTTGGTATTAGGGGTCGCTCACCCGGCTGGGGGAGGCAGATGGTTCCGGCGGCTGACGCCACCCGCCCTGGTCGATGCGACGTTCAGAGCATGACTGGTGTTGCAGGGACGATGAAGGCGCCCTGGAGCGCCTCGTTGCAGAGATGGCCGCGCTGGGTGGCCTGGGCAACGATGCTGTGGGCGGTGCTGTATGCCGGCTTCGGCCTGGCGTGCGCGTTGAGCGGGACCTCCTTGCTCCCTCACGGCGGTGGCTCATGGGCCTCCGGGCTGGGGTGGGTGGTCGTGGCGGTGGGCGTGCTGGTGACGCTGGTCAGCGGGGCAGTGGTGCGGTACGGGCTGCGGCCGGAGTTACGGGTGTTGCTCTGGGTGGCCTGCGGGCTGGCCGGGATCACCGCGTTCAGCCTGCTGATGGATGTGATCACGCTGATGGTCGGTCAGGGAGTGGACAGTCGGGCGGCCGCCGCGAACAAGGCTTTGGCGGCGGTCGGGGCGGTCCTGCTCGCGGCCCTGGCCCGGTCCGACCGCCTTCCCGCCGGTGCTGCCGTACGAGCGCCGTCCGCTGCATCGCGGCCCGTCCAACTCGCCGCTTGGGCAGGGACGCTGGCCTTTGTCCCGTACGCGGGGATGAAGCTGGTCTGGGCGTCCGGCGGGACGTTCGCGGGGATCACTGGTGAGGAGATACTTGCGGTCTCGGAGCGGAACGGCGCCTCGGGGATCTTCCTCACCCTGGAGTCCTGGGGTCTGGACCCCACCGCGCTGCTGGCCGTGCTCGGTGTCTTCCTGCTCTGGGGCCTGGTCCGCCCGTGGGGGCAGCTCTTCCCACGCTGGACGCTGCTCCTGCGCGGCCGGCGGGTGCCGCGCTGGCTCCCGCTCGCCCCGGCTCTGCTCGGCGCTGCCACGCTCGCCCCGTACGGCGTTGTGGGGGTCGGATACTTGGCCCTGGCCACGGTCGGCGTAGTGACGATGCGGCCCGGCGACTTCCACTCCTCGGGCGACGCGCTGCTGGTCGGCTGGATCGGGATAGTCGCCTTCGCCGTTTACGGCATCGCCCTGACCATCGCGGCCCGCTCGTACTGGCTTCGGACGCGTCCCGCCCGCCGGCTGAGTGTCAACACGCTGTCGGCGGTCTCGTCGTTGAACCAGTAGTCGCCGGCGGCGAGGTAGCGGCAGGAATGGGCACTGTGGCGGGGCAGGCTCGCGGTCGCGGCACGCCTCCCGTCGCCGCGGGGCTGAAGGGGGTAGGCGGGGCGGAGGGGGCCAGTGATTGAAGTCGCCGACCACGCTGACCGGCCCGTCGGGGTTGTCCTCGGGGAGGATCCTGGTTCGCACTGGTCGAAGAGGTCGTCGATTGGGGCGAGCACCGGTTCATCACGGCTGGTCATCGAGGTGCTCTTCCCGGGTCCATCCCTCCAGGCTCTACCTGGCGCGCTGTGCCTGGCAGGGGTGTGGCCGTGCCAGGGCGGCAACTCGGCATTGCCACCCCGGCCTTGGCAGGGCAGGTCAGACTTGGTACTGGCCGACGGTGATGAAGTAGCGGAGTTCCTCAGGGGTGCCGTCGATTGCCTTGTTGGCTGCGGCGCGCAGGGCGGCGCTGATGCCGGGGCGGGCCAGGATCCGGGCGACGGCGACGCGGTCGTCCTCGGCCTGGGCGAGACGCAGTCCCTTCTTGAGGAACGCGGTGCGGTCGGCGGGGGTGCCGCTGAGGGCCTTGTTGGCTTCGCGCTTGACGGCCTTGCCGGACGCCGGGTTGGCGAGAATGCGTGCGATGGCGACCGAGTTGTCCTCGTCCTGGGCCTTGGCGTAGCCGGTGGCGAGGAACGCGGTGCGGTCGGCGGGGGTGCCGCTGAGGGCCTTGTTGGCTTCGCGCTTGACGGCCTTGCCGGACGCCGGGTCGGCCAGAATACGCGCGATCGCGGCTGCGTTGTCGGTGTCGGAGGCAACGGCGTTGGACGCGACCGGCGTGCCGGGCGGAGTGGCGGCGAAGACCGGGGTGGCGACAAGCAGGGCCGGAGCGAGTGCGGCAGCGGCCAAGACAAGTCCTGCGCGGACGGTGTTCATGAATCCCCCTCGTTGGAACCGACCGGTGATCGATTCCTCTGTCTGCAAGATCATCCGATCGTATGCCACACGCATGTTCGATGTGAGTCGGGCCGTGGCCGCTACGCGGTCGGCTGGCTGACGGCCGGGATCCCGGCGCTCCGCGCCTGTACGAGGCCCCGGGCATCGGTTGCACGCGGTCGGCGGGGACGTCGATCTCGACCAGGTCCGTGGTGATGCCCTGCCCGGTACTGGCGGTGCGGCTGGGCCATGCGCGCAGGGGACCGTGTAGACCTACTGGCCGGCGTCGGTCTGCCACTTCGGGGACGTGCACATCGTGCTCGCTGGGGTGCCTACCCGCTGCTACCTCTTCTCGTTCCGCCTGTCGTACTCGGGCAAGGCGGTCCACCGACCCGTTGACCGCACTATCGGCGAGTCCTACGTGTCGGCGTGGTGAGGTCGAGAGTCTCCGTTCGGGATGCTCCCGTTGAGACGGAGACGCTGGTGATGGCCGAACGCGAAGTATCTGGACTGGTGGTGGCCCGGGTCGGCAGTGTGGAGGCAACCACTGCCGCCACACTGCCCTGGGTGGTGCTTGATGGCGCCGGGCGGCCGATCATGCCGGCAAGCGAGTTCCTGCGGGAGTCGCTTGCTTGCGGCAACACTCCGGCTTCCTGCCGTTCCTACGCCTTTGACCTGCTGCGCTGGTTCCGGTTCCTTGCCGCGGTGGGCGTCGAGTGGAGCCGCGCGAAGCGCGTGGACGTGCGCGACTTCGTTCTGTGGCTGCGGACGTGCCACAACCCGGCGCGGGACCGACGCCGCCCTGACGCGCCCGCTCCGGGGTCGCTGAACGCACGCACTGGCAAGCCGTACCTGAAGTCGGGCTATGCCCCGGCAACCATCAATCACGCGGTGTCGGTGCTGGCGGCGTTCTACGACTGTTGAGCGACGCTGAAGATGAGCATGAGGGCGACGTGCTGGTTGTCGATGGGATGGGATGAAACGACCCCGGCGGCCGTCCTTGAGTTCCAGTGATCGTCGCAACACCCCAGTTCAGGGGATGCGATGGAATCCAAGATCCGACGGTCACGAGGTGTCGGTGGGCACAAGAAACTTCGCAAGGAGCGGGAGCAATACTTGCTGCTCGTGGGCCAGGGGCCGAGCAACCGAGAAGCATGCAAGATCGTCGGCATCAACGAACGGACCGGCCGGGAGTGGCGCAATGGCCGGTCGGATCCGACGCGGTTTCGACCGCCTGCCCGATCAGAGCAGGCGGCCGACTCGTCACCGTCACGGTGCTTGCGCGAGGCCGAACGCATCCACATCGCCGACCGCCTACGCGAGCAGGCGACGATCCGTGCCATCGCGGCCGAGCTGGGCCGTAGTCCATCCACGATCAGCCGTGAGATCTCCCGCAACCGCACGACCAGCACCGGCAAGAAGTGGTTCTACCGGCCCTACGCTGCCCAGGCTCGCGCCGAGGCCCGCCGGCATCGCCCCAAACCGAGCAAGATTGGGGATAGCCCCGAACTTCGGGAGTACATCCAAGACCGTCTGGGCAGGCGCTGGAGCCCGGAGCAGATAGCCCAGCAACTCCGCCGGGACTTCGCCGACCGCCCGGAGATGCACGTGGTGCACGAGACGATCTACCAGGCCCTCTACGTCCAGGGCCGCGGAGAACTACGCCGTGAGCTGGCGCGGTCTCTGCGGACCGGCCGGGTCGCACGCAAGCCCCACCGGCTGGCTACCTCCCGCCAGCTTCGCTACACCCACCCCATGGTCATGATCAGCGATCGGCCCGCAGAAGTAGCAGACCGTGCGATCCCCGGCCACTGGGAAGGCGACCTCATTATCGGCCGCGAAGGCCGCTCAGCCATCGGCACGCTGGTCGAGCGCAGCACCCGCTACCTCATGCTGGTGCACCTGCCCGACGACCACGGCGCCGTCAGCGTCCGTGACGCCCTGGTCGAGACCGTGAAGAACCTGCCAGGCGAGCTCAAGCGGTCTCTGACCTGGGATCAAGGCGCCGAGATGGCACGCCATCACGAGTTCACGACGGCCTCAGACATGACGGTCTACTTCTGCAACCCGGCGAGCCCCTGGCAGCGCGGTTCCAACGAGAACACCAACGGCCTGCTCCGCCAGTACTTCCCCAAGGGCACCGACCTGGCCCTCCATGACCGCGATGCCCTCGACACCGTGGCCGGCGAGCTCAACTCCAGACCACGCAAAACGCTCGGCTGGGAAACCCAGCCGAGTGCCTGCATAAGCTGCTTACCGTCTGACACAACGATCACGTGTTGCGACGATCGCTGGAATTCGCCGTCAGGCCGCCGGGGTCGTCGTGAACACGGTGTCGGCTTCGTGCTCACTCTGTCGCGTGGGTCTCGGTGATGGCGGTGCGGGTGGAGGACTCGTCGACGATTCCCTTCTCCTCGGTGAAGGCGGCGATGAGGGACTGCCAGGCGATGTTGTTGACCGAGCGGGGCAGTCCGCGGCTGAGCAGAAGACGGACAATCCGCACGTGATGGTCACCCGCCAGACGAAGTCCGGACGGATCCCGGCATCCACCGCCTACGTCAGTCACGTCCTCGACGCCTGCGGCTTCCCACCCCGCATGATCCGCTGCACTCGACTGCTCGACCTGGTCAACACCATGGACCCCAAGCTCGTCGCCGCCGCGTTCGGCATGGACCCGGAGGCCACCATGATCTATCTGTCCGACCGCATTGATGAGACCCGCCTGGCGGAGTGGGACACGGCCATGGAGTGACGTCTGGTCAGAGTTCGTACGGGTAGAGAGCGATCTTCTCGCGCTCGATGAAGAGCTCGACCCATGTGCCGGCAACACCTTCGGGCAGCGGATCGGCAACGTCCAGCAGGATCTGCGTGCCATCGAAGTCCAGCACGGCGGCGCCGTCGACGGTGAGGTCCAGCCGTCCGCGCAGGACAACGCAGTGCCCGCCGGGCCGGACGCCCGGTCCGACGCCGACGGCCGGCTTTGCGTTCCGTCCCCAGGCAATGTCCTCGTCCACCGTCCACTCGACGTGGTACTCGCCTGGCGCCGCGGTCTGGTCACCGCACCAGCGGACCGCGGTCCGTCCGAACGGGGTCCGGATTTGAGCCAGCCATGGACTCCAGGGAAACTTTGCGACCTTCTCCAGCTCGATCAGTATCGTTCGATCATGCAGCATCCGAGTTCCTGCCGGAACCCGTGAAGTTTCGGCACTGCCTGGCACAGGTTCGCCGGAACATGTGCGCCTTGCCGAACGACTCGTTCGAGGCGATCGCGACGCTGTTCTTCTCCTCGCGTTCGGTCAGGACCTGGAAGAGGAGTTCGGCGCCACGCCGGTCGAGTTCCATGTAGCCGAGTTCGTCGATCTATGTCGATATCCGCATAGATCGACGAGGTCGGCTACCAGCCCCTCGAACGCGCGGAGGCCAACCTGGTCTTCCAGGTGATCCCAAAGCGCTACGAAAAGGGCTCGATCATCCTGACCTCGAACAAGACCTTCAGCGAATGGGAACAGGTGTTCGGCGACGAGGTCCTGGCCACCGCCATCCTCGACCGCCTCCTCCACCATTGCGACGTCATCTCCATCAACGGGCCCAGCTACCGGCTCAAAAACCGGCTCGCTGCCATCGAGCGAGACCAGGCAAGCGCAGCCCAATAGTTCATGTGGTCGACAATGAGCGCATGGACGTCCCTGAGCTGCTCGAATCAGCTTCCCTTCTGGCTCCGGAAGAGACCGCCACCGAGAACGACATCACGATGCGAGACATCTGGGGCTACCTCGTCCACGACGAGTGGGAGATCGCCCTGGGCCTGCTGGAGGAGCTCGGGGACGGTCGCTCGCTCCCGCTGGCGTTTTGGGAGAAGCTCGCCGACGCGGCTGAGCAGCACCGGCTTGAGCGGAGCGCAGCTTGGTGCCATTGGCGGTGCTCCGAGATCCGCAACGGCGTGATCCGGGCGGATCTGACGCTCCGTCCTGCCGCCGAGTCGCGACGCACGACGCCAATCTCCGGCGCCGGTGTTCTGCGGCCCATGTGGGACATCGGCCACCTTTCGCCCACCGGTGGACGTGCGGTCAGTATTGCCCGTCTCTGGGTTGAGGACATTCCCTATCTGGAGCCCAGCGGGCGAGCCACGGTTCGACTCGTGCCCCTCGCCCCCTCCCACTGGACGCACCTCCAGCCCGGCCAGCAGATCAACATGCACGAGGACCGAGCCGTGGCCGGCACCGCAGTCATCCTGGAGGTTCATCGCCCTGCCACCGCCATGCCCGCGGGATGACGTCGATAAGCTCACAGCCTCCGCTACTGGTGCACGTATCTCTGTACTTGGTGGAGCACTCACAGGAGTGCGCCGACAACCCGTGAAGCCAGCACGGAGGGTGGCGATCGGTGGGCACCCCTTCCTAGTGCGACGACGGGCACCTGGATGCCGGTCCGTTTTCGCGGGTGAAGGAGTTGTGTAGGCGCGGTTCGGTGAGTCGGTGCGCGTGAGTGACGATCAGGCCGGAGATGTGTAGGGCGGTGATCCAGGCGCGGTCCCGGCCACCACAACCGCGGCTGTGGCCGAGCCGGCCGGTACAGCCGACGCCGGCCCCGTATGGGTCGTCGCGTTGGGTTGGGTCTGCGGTGGCTCTTCAGCAGCGCACGCGCGCGATGTCGTCTCGGATCCACACGAGGGCGCGCCGGGGGACTGGCATGCGGGTTCCGTCCGGGGCCTCCAGTTCCATGCCGAGGGCGGCAATCGGACCTATGACTTCAACACCCTTGATGCCGTTGGGGTCTGGTTCGCGCCGGTCCAGCCACTGCTCGAAGGCTTCGTATAGCTCGCGGACTCCTGGCCAGCCGGGCCCGGGGACGAAGCGGCAGATCCACCAGGGCATGTCGACTTCGTACTGATGCAGGTCGCCGACCAGGACAGGGCCGAGCATCAAGCGCCAGGTGGGTTCCATCACGGGGACTCCAGGTCAGGTACGGAGGACGAGTGTGTGCGGCCGGTCACGGGATTCACCGGCCGGTATGCGCCGGGCTGTTGTCGCAATGCCGAAACGGTAGCCGGGGGAAGGGACGCGTCGGATAGACCTTTTGTGGACTGACGCGATACGCCCGGATACGGCAGTAGGCCGTGAAGGGGCGTCGTCACGGGAGAGGACGTGCGTATGGAGCACAGCCCGAACCGGGCGAAGGGGTCTCGATGACCGGCCGGCACCTGAAGGTGGTGGACGACCTGCTCGCGCCCGCCACCGTCCTGGAGTTTTCTGACGACCTGCGCGTGGTGGACATCGACCCGCTGCGCGTCCTCCTGGCGGCCGCGACTCGCGAACTCGTTGCCGCCCAGGAGCAGGACACCGATGTCCGGTGGGCCGCAGAGCGGCTGGCTGACCTCACCGACGCCGCCTGCCGTGACCTCGAGTACGAGCTCCGTCTCCTGCCTCTGTCTCGCGTCGTTTCCTGTGTTCCTGGATGTGGGTCTGCAGGTTTCGGGGGAGGGCGAGTTCGCGGCGCGGATCGTGGCGGAGGCAGCCGGTACGCGCAGTGTCGCGGACGTCGCCGTGCTCACGCCGGCTGTCCTGGCGAGCGATCCGGTTGCCGGGCAGGGGGTTCCGGTCCAGGAGCAGCACCCGTCTACCGGAAGCCGGGTGACACCCGGTTATGCCCGGGGCTGGGGTCGATGCCCGGCTGACGGTCGCGGTCCTTACATGTTCGTCGGCGGTCTGGGTGTCAGAGGAGGCTCGTAGGGTCATTCCATGATCGGCGGGTGGAAGGTGCCCGTGGCCAGGGCGTGTGGAGGGTGTCGGGTGGAGTGGGGGCGTAGGGAGCTTCAGGAGCGGCCGTGGTGGGTGTTGGATCCGCTGGTGGGTGTGGGGCCGGTCCGGTTCGGGATGAGCCAGAGCGAGGTGGAGGCCGTGCTTGCCTTTCCGGAGCTCGGCGAGAGGCGAGGGTCGGGCAGAGGGGTGCCCCTATCTCTTGGTCAAGCCGTGTGGGCGCCTGAGGGGCCCTCGGTGGAAGCGTCAGTCGTGTCGGCTCCGGCGTATCCGTAGGTCCAGCCGGCGGCAGTATCGGGGGCCGGGACGGCTTCGTAGATGTGCCAGGCAGCAGGTCCAGGTGTCTGACCCCGGCCGCCGCGAGTACGAAGGCGTGCGGGTGGAAGCCCGTCCTGATCGAGCTGGACGATTTTGGTCCGTCCGTTGAACGGGCCGCCGGTCACCTTGATGCCGACGGTGTTGTTGACCACCTCGCCGGCGAGCCAGCGGTGGATGAGTTTCATGTGCTCGGAATCCTCGGCCCCCATCTCCGAAGCTGATCACGCACCTGTCCGCAGGACAAGAAGGTGGGCCTTGACCCCGGGTTTTGGACACCGGAGACACTTGGATCTTGATGGTCCAGGAGAACGGAGTCCCCGTGGGGATGAAGCAGTACCCCGCCGAGTTCAAAGCGGACGCGGTCGCGTTGTACCGGTCGGGGCCGGGAGCGACGATCAAGTCGGTCGCCGGCGATCTCGGGGTGAACACCGAGACACTGCGGAACTGGATCCGGGCCGCCGACGGCCGCCGCCCCGGCTCCCACTTGACACAGCCGACCGCCTCGCAGGCCAGCGGCGACGCCGTTCAGACGGAGCTGGCCGCCGCCCGCAAGAGGATCCGCGAGCTGGAGGAAGAGCGCGACATCCTCCGCAAGGCGGCCCGGTATTTCGCGACGGAGACGCGCTGGTGAACCGCTGCCAGTTCGTTGAAGATCACCAGCGCCGTCACGGCGTGAAGCGGCTCTGCAACATCCTCGGGCTCTCGCGCTCGAGCTTCTACTACTGGCGCCGCACCGCGGCAGCAAGAGCGGCCCGGCAGGTCGTCGAAGCCGGGATCGCGGCCCGGATACGCAAGATTCATCAGGACTCCGACGGCACTTACGGAGCCCCCAGGATCACCGCCGAACTCCGCGACGAGGAGGGTCCGGTGGTCAACCACAAGCGCGTCGCCAGGATCATGCGGACCATCGGGCTCGAGGGAGTCCGTCTGCGCCGCCGGCACCGCACCGCCGTCGCGGACCAGGCCGCGTCGAAGGCACCGGAACTGCTCGGACGTGACTTCACCGCATCCGAGGTGAACATGAAGTACGTCGGCGACATCACGTACCTACCGGTCAACGGCGCGAAGCCCCTCTACCTTGCGACCGTCATCGACCTTGCCTCACGCCGTTCGGCCGGGTGGGCGATCGCCGATCACATGCGCACCGAGCTGGTCATCGACGCCCTCGCGGCCGCTGAGCCGACCCGCGGGAACCTGACCGGATCGATGATCCACACCGACCACGGATCGCAATATACGAGCAGGGCTTTCGCTGAAATCCGCAGGTCAGCAGGGGTCCGTCAGAGCATGGGCGCGATCGGGTCTAGCGCGGACAACCGCTTCGGAAAGCTTCAACGCCGCTTTCAAGAGGGAGGCGCTCAAAGGCCGGAAGGCCTGGTCGAGCGAGCGTGAGGCCAGGCTCGACGCCTTCCGCTGGCTGACCCGGTACAACACCCGACGCAGGCACTCCCGCCTCGGCCAGCGATCCCCGATCGCCTACGAGAACGCCCTCCAACCAGCAGCAACTACCCTGGCCCGAGCCGCATAGACGTGTTCAAAATCAGGGGGCAAGGCCCATCCTGCGAACAGCGAAGGCGACGGGCCACGCATAGGCCGGACCGTGCACATGCGGCCTTGGGTGGGTTGGGCCGGGAGTGGGCGGCAGTTCCGCGCGAGCGGGTGCTCGCACACTTCGCGCGGGAAGTGTGGCCCGCTGTGGCCGGTACCAGTTGGCGCCTGTACCGGCCACACGGGATGGGGCTGTGCTCAGAGGAGCCGGTTGTAGGTGTTCCAGCCGGAGCTGACGCGGGTGCGGGCGTCGAACGGGTCGGTCGGGTTGCCGGTGCCCTTGTGCAGCCACAGGACGCCCGTGGTGTCGCGGGCGACGAGGTCGGCGCGGTTGTCGCCCGTGAGGTCGCCGACGATGCTGAGCTGGTTGTAGGTCTTCCAGCCCGAGCTGACGCGGGTGCGGGCGTCGAACGGGTTGGTCGCGTTGTTGTTGCCCTTGTACAGCCACAGGACGCCCGTGGTGTCGCGGGCGAGGAGGTCAGGGCGGCCGTCGCCTGTGATGTCGGCGGAGCCGATGAGCTGGGTGTACATGTTCCAGCCGCCGCCGACCCGGGTGCGGGGCGTGTACGGGCCCTGTGGGGCTGCCGTCGGCCCGGGGGCACCACCGCAGGGCCGAGGCCAAGGCATTGCTCGACCACGTCGACGGCGCTTGCGGGCGCACCGAACTGGCGGTTACACCCACTGGCGAGCAGCTAGTGGCTCTGGTTGGAGGCGATTCACGGACGGGGTGGTGGGCTGGTGCCTACGATCGGGGCTATGCCCTCAGAGCGGGAAGTTTGGTTCCGGCTGGACGGTAAGGCCTCTGCGGGAACGGTGAGGGTACTCAGGGTACGGCGATGGTTGGGTTGGCGGTGCTGGTGCACAGCGCCGTCCGTGCTGCCCCACCCACCCCCCCCACCCACCCACCCAGTGATCGTCACCGCATTAGTCACAGCGACGATTGGCGCTGCTAAGATCCGCGAGAATTCGAACGCGGGGGGCCTCCGGAGAATTCACACCCCGGCGTCGGTATTCCCTGCACAGCCCTCCTCGGTCACTGCGTCTGCTCGCACCTCGCGCAGCAGCCCGTCCAGGAGGTCACGTGCCGCACAGCAACTCATCCCGCAAGGTTCTCGCCGGGACGGTGGCTCTCGCCATGGCCACCCTTGCCGGTCCCTTCGCGCTGCCTGCGGTCGCGGATCCCGGGGCCGGGACGGCTCGCGCGGACGCCGGGGCCCAGACAACCGCCGCTGCTGCGCTGCCTCGGGGTTCGGAAGTAGTCATGGCCGGCGCGACGGGCTTCCTCTCCTCGACTCCCGCCTACGACCTGCTGTGGACCCGGTACGCCGACGGTTCGGTCACCAACCTGGGCCGTGGCCTTTCGCAGGTGCGGATGGTCGAGGTCCACGGGTCGGTGTCCGATGTCGTGGCACTGGAACACGGCGAGATCGGTGACGCCGACCACCGGGTGGAACTGCACGACATGGCCACCGGTGCGGTTTCCACCGTGGCGCTGGGCAAGTACCGCCATTTCATGGGCGCCGTCGGTTCGACAGTGGTGACCAGCCCCTGGACAGGTGGGCAGAACACCGACTCCAGCGAACTGCACCTGCTCAGCATCGTGAACGGTGTGCAGACCGAGCGGACGGTCACCGGACTTCCCAGTGACACGCGAACAGTGGGCATCGCGTCCACCGCCCCTGGTCAGTTGGTGCTGGACTACAACCGTCTCACGGGCGCAGAGACCGACTGGTACTACGCGGTGGTCGACCTCGCCTCCGGCGTAGCAACACCTTCGAAGCTCGCCCCCTCGACGTGGGCGGACGCCGCTCTGTCCCCGAAGTATCTCGCCACCCTGCAAGGCCCGATGTTGCCGGCCACCTCGCAGTTGCGCGTGAAGAACCGTGCCACCGGCAAGGTGACGCAGATCGACACGCACCAGCGCGTAACCGAACCCATGGTGGGGCTTGCCGGGAACTGGGCTCTGTTCGGGTCCCGGACATCGCTCTCGGAGGGCTCCACCGACGAGGATTTCGCCTTCCGGGCGGTACCGGTCGGCGGGGGCGCCAGCCGCAAGATCCTGGACCACGCCACCTCGCTCGCGCCCACCCCCGACGGCGCACTGCTGGTGATGGGCGGCACCCTCGCCCAGGGCGAAGGCGTCTACCGGGTGTCCCCGGGTGCTGATGGCGCGCCGGTGGCGAAGCTGGTCGCCGGCACCGGCCAGCCGCTGGGGATCACACTCGTGAGGTCCGACGTACCCGCGGTGGCCACGCTTGACAAAGCGCCGTGGAAGGCGAGGTGGCAGCTGTCGCGCCCCAACGCGGACGTAACCCTCACCCTCCGCAACACCACGACAGGCGCCTCCAACACGTCGCACCTGAACCCCTCCGACAACACCACCGAGCCTGTCCGGATGGACTACAACGGGCGGATCCGCATCGACTGGACGGGGTGGACCAGCACCGGCTCGGCCCCCAACGGCAACTACACCTGGCAGATCACCGCCAAGCCGTACAACGGGCTCGGGCCGACACTCAATGTGAGCGGCACCTTCAAGGTCACGCGCCAGTCTGCACCCCACGACTACACCAACAACGGATCTCCGGACCTGCTGGGCCGCGACAGCGCCGGTGTGCTGTGGCGGATCGACACCGCCCAGTACCCGTGGACTCCGACGTTGTACGGCAACGCCCGGGCGAAGCTCGGCGGCGGCTGGAACACCTACGACCAGATCACCGCGGTCGGCAACATCGCCGGCGGCTCCGCGGGTGACCTGGTGGCACGCGACAGCGCCGGTGTGCTGTGGCTCTACCAGGGCACCGGCAAGGGCACCTTCGGCACCCGCACCCGGATCGGCGGCGGCTGGAACACCTACACCCAGCTGACCGGAACCGGAGACTTCTCCGGCGACGGCAGGGCAGACCTCGTAGCACGCGACCGCGACGGCTCTTTGTGGCTCTACAAAGGCACCGGCGACTGGAAGGTCCCGTACGCCGCCCGGACCGGGGTCGGCGGCGGCTGGAACATCTACAACCAGATCACCGCGGTCGGCAACATCGCCGGCGGCTCCGCGGGTGACCTCGTGGCACGCGACAGCGCCGGTGTGCTGTGGCTCTACCAGGGCACCGGCAAGGGCACCTTCACCACCCGCACCCGGATCGGCAGCGGCTGGAACACCTACACCCAGCTGATCGGCCTGGGCGACAGCAACATCGACGGCAAGCCGGACCTGCTCGCCATCGACCAGACCGGCACACCTTGGCGATACCGCGGCACCGGTAACGCGCAAGCCCCCTTCGCAACGCGCGAGGGCAGCCAAATCATCTACCCAGGTCACCGCTACAACACCATCGTCTGATTTAGACAGCGGGAGCTCAGATGCCTGCTTGGGTGCCCTGCTGCTCCAGTTCAGAGGATCTAAGCCCCGGGGCGGCACCTGACCTGCGAAGTTCTTTCCTTGGGCAGGAGTTCGTCGCAGCAGGTCGGCGCTCCAAGAACTGCCGGGCCCCGCGCAGCGTGGTGCGTAGAACTCGCTGGGTGGCCCGGCTGTCGAGGCGTACGTCGAGGGCGCCGGGGAGCCCGCTTTCGGCCCGCAGGCCGGTGGGGAGCTGGGAGAGGTCGAGCCCGTCCCGCTCGGCGATGAGGATGCCGAGTTCGTGGCGGCTCACGGCGTCGGGTCCGGCGAGGTGGTGGATGCCGGCCGCGTCGGCCGCGGCCAGCTCCAAGAGGGCGGCGGCCAGGTCGGTGACGTGGACGGGGCAGCGGATGTCGTCGGTGAACAGGATGCCGTCGCGGAGGCCAGCGGTGAGGTCGTGCACGAGCCTCTCGTGCACGGAACGCCCGTGGCCGATGATCAGGGATGTCCGGGCGACCGTTGCCTTCGGGTGCACGGCGAGGACGCCGGTTTCGGCGGCGGCCTTGGCCGCGCCATAGGGGGTAACGGGATCGGGGAGGCTGGACTCGTCGTAGTGGACGTCCGCACCGGAGAAGATCGCGTCGCTGGATACGTGGACTATGCGGCTGCCGTACTTCGCCGCGGCCATCGCGAGCCGGATAGGGCCTTCCGCCGTGGTCGGCCAGTGGGCCGATCCGCTCGACACGTTGATGACCAGCTGCGGGCGCACCTCAGACATGACGGCGTCCAGATTTCCTGCGTCCCGCAGATCGAGGTGGCGCCACACGGTGAGGGAAGAGGAGCCGGGCTTGGTCGCGTACGTCGCGACGGTCGTATGCCCCGCTGCGCTCGCCTGCCGGACCAGCTCGGTCCCGCGGAAGCCGCTGCCACCGACGATCAGAAATGTCATCGCGCCACCGTAGACCGCTCCACAACGATGAAGGCGGTCACCCAGGACTTCGGGCGACCGCCTTCAACATCAGCGTGCCGGTGGCGGCTGCCAGAGGTACCGCACATCCCCTCGCGCTCATCGTTGCGCAACCCGTCCGTCCGCTCGACCGCGACGAAGCCGTGCCGCTCGTAAAACCGGTGCGCCGCGGTGTTCACCTGGAACGTCCACAAGGTCAGCCCGTCCGGCTGTTGCTCCTTGGCCAGGTTCATGAACTGGTCGCCGAGTCCCCGCCCGCGCCACGCGGGGTCGAGGTAGAGCTGCTTCAGCTCCTCCCCGTTGAGCACCATGACCCCCACCACGTGGCCGCCGGTGACCGCGACCCAGGTCTCGTACCGCGGCACGAGCACGCGTGCGAACCAGTCCTGTACGTCGGCGTCGTCGTGCGCGCACGGCACGGTCGGCAACGCGGCGGCGAAGGAACGCAGCCACACGTCGGCCGCGGCGCGGGCGTCGGCGTCGCCGGCGCGGCGGAGAACAACGTCGTTGCTGGACATCGTGCGGTACCTCCAGCGATCCAGGGGACGGGGACGTGGTGCGAGGCTTTCGCGCGGCGCGGTGCTACTTGCCGGGGCGTCCGAGCTGGCGGACGGTCCAGCCGGCCGCGCGCCAGGGCTCCGGGTCCAGGGTGGTGCGGCAGTCGACGAGCAGGGGACGGGCCGCGCGACCTGCCAGGTCCCGGGGGTCTGCCTGGCCGTACTCGGGCCATTCGGTGGCCAGGACGACGAGCTCGGCTCCGTCGACGGATGCGGGCAGGTCGTCGGTGTAGTCCAGCTCCGGGTTGCGGGTCATGGCGGTGGCCACGGCCTGCGGGTCGTGAACGGTGACCGTGGCACCGGCCTGCTGGAGGGCATGGGCCAGCGCGAGCGCGGGGCTCTCCCGGACGTCGTTGGTGCCGGGCTTGAACGCGGCGCCCCACACGGTGATCTGTGCGTTCCTGACGGAACGGTCGCCGAGGGCGTCGCGGATGAGGTCCATGGCGACGTCGGTGCGGGACTCGTTGATGTCCTCGGCGGCGCGCAGCAGGGCGGCGGCCCGGTCGGCGCCGAGCTGGCGGGCGGAGGCGGTGAAGGCGCGGACGTCCTTGGGCAGGCAGCCGCCGCCGTAGCCAATACCGGGCCGCATGCCGCCGCTGCCGATCCGGGGGTCGATGCCGAGGATCTCCACGATCTGGGAGATGTCGCCGCCCGCCGCGTCGCACATGTCGGCGACGGCGTTGATGTAGCTGATCTTCAGGCCGAGGGCTCCGTTCGAAGAGCAGTCACGGTGACGGTTGCGCGAACGGAACCTGGGCACGGGCCCGAGTGACCCCAAGTGCATCTTGGTGAACTCAGCCGAGGGGCTGCGTTGACGGTCGCGAGCGCGAGTTCTCAGCAAACCGTTTGATACAACTGCAAACCAGTCCATCAGCAACAAATCTGGCGCGGGCCTCTGACTACCGCCAGGTCGTGGGAGGCGGTTTTCGAGTGGTGCCGCTGGATGTGCCTGCGGACGGCCGGGATATCCTCCCCGAAGTTTCGCCTGTGGGGGGCCACCGAGCAGTCGCATCCGTATGGATGCGGGGGGCTCTGGCGTCTCCGCGGCCTGTCACCGGAGATCCGATTGCACGTTCACTTCTCTGCCCGTCTGGTGCTACCCGCCGCCCTGGCCCTCGGGCTGCTGGCAAGCACCGCCATTGCACCCGCGTCAGCCGGAGCCGCTGTCCCGGCATCCGCAGCGCCCGTCACCGAACTCATCCTGGACGTGCCGAAGGGCACGGGCGGAACTGGGCCCGGATACCGCAAGACCGGCATCGCGCTGCACAGAGGTGTGCTGCGTGTTGCCGAGGACTGCAGCACGAGCAGCCCGGTCGACCGCACCAGCATCTGGCAGATTCGGTCCGCCGAAGGCAGCCTGAGCGCTTCCGCCCGGGTCGGGGGCGCCGGCACAGACGCTCCCTGCGTCACGACTGCCGTGGACTGCACTCCGCTGTGGGGCAATGCCGCCTTCGGTGGCGATGTGGTGCACGAGCGCGTGCCCGAGACCGGTGTCGACCGTCTCCGCGCGCTCGCCAGCAAGCAGGTGCTGACGTTCGACTCCACCAAGGGTGGGTCGGTGGTCGACGTCGCCGAGGGGACCGTCGTCTTCAACTCCGGTGGTTCCAAGCCCGTCCAGTACATAGCGAAGTTCGGTGAGGGGACGCTGGCCAAGCGTTCCGTGCGGGCAGCCGCCGTCATCAACGGCGGAGTGTGGAGTGCCACCGCGACGCCCGGCCGGCTGGAGTTCTGGATACACAATCAGGAGGTGAACAAGCAGTACGACATCGACGCCCCGTGCGTTCCCACCAGACTGCAGGCCCGCGACCGATGGGTGTACTGGAGCTGTGGCGGCAACGGTCCCGCCGGTGTGTTCAACAGGGACTCCGAAGTCTCCAAGCCCGCACCGAAGGGTGATGTTCTTCTGGGTGACGGGTTCACCGTCCACCATGACCACACGGCGAAGACCCTCGTGCTGACGGATGCCGTCACTGGCACCAGCCGTGTACTGGCCACCGGTGTACCGGCTGGCGGACCGGCGCTCGACCGGCGCGTCCGCTGGGACCTGGACGAGACCACTGGCCTCGTGGCCTGGATCGACGCGAGCGAGAAGATCCATGTCCGGTACTCCGACGTGGCCTATCCGCCGGCCAAGTGGGTGGCGGGGGGAGCCTCCACCGGTTTCAACAGCGAGCCTCCCGGGAACTGGGACATGCTCTTGAGCCGTCCGGTCACGGCGTGGTCCCTGACGTTCACCGACATGTTCGGCAAGACCCTCCACACAATCTCCGGGGGCGCCACGCCCGGGCGGATCAAGGTGACCTGGGACGGCAAGACGTCCTCCGGCCGCTATCTCGTCAACGGCCCCCACAGGTGGACCCTGACCGCCGTCGCGCACGGAGAATCCGGCACGACCACCATCCGCACGCTGGACTCGTGGTTCTACCTGGGTGTCGCGGCGCCGCGCGACTACGGCTCCACGGGATACCCCGACGGCACCGGTGACCTCTTCGCCTTGAGGTCCGAAGCCGACGGCACTCAGACCCTTGCGACTCGGTACGGCAACCATCACACCGGGACGTTCGAGAGGGGCACAGGGGCAAAGGGCTGGCCGAAGGGGACGACGTTCATCCCGATCAATGACATGAACGGCGACGAATGCAACGACATGCTCGTCCGCTCCGCCGACGGGAAGCTGCGCCGCTACACCCCCTCCTGCGGGCGGTATGGGGCCGTCGCTCCGGAGGATCCCAGCACGCTCATCAGTTCGGGCTGGGGCATCTACGACACGCTCGTCTCGCCCGGTGACGTCACGGGTGACGGCCGTGCCGACCTGCTCACGCGCGACACCAGCTCGGGCAAGCTGTACCTGCACGCCCAGACCAGCAGAGGACTCTTCGCCCCGCGCAAGCAGGTTCCCGGTGACTTCACCGGCTACAAGCGGATCGTGGGTGCCGGCGACCTCGACAACGACGGAATCGCCGACGTCGTTCTGCACGACACGGCCAACCGCCTCTGGCGCATGAACGGCTCGGGGTCCGGCGCATTCGCCGCACCCGTCAAGATCGCCGACAACTGGGGCAGCGCGTACAACGCCCTGGTCGGCGCTGGTGACCTCACCGCCGATCGCCGCCCCGACCTCATCGCCCGTGACACCACCGGCAACCTGTGGCGCATCGAGGGCACCGACTCGGGCACCTTCAAAGCACCCGTCAAAATAGGCACGGGGTGGCAGACGTATACCAGCATCCTCTGATCCCGGCCCGTCCAAGACTTGCCAGAACGGCTGTTCTGCGTTAGCGGTCGAGGACGAGCCAAGACCAAGCACGAGCATCCGCCCAGGCTCCGGGATCTCGGCCTCGAAGTCATAGGCTGCAACGGCTTCGAGGCTGCGGGACCAGGTCTGACCGGCATCAACGGGTTTGCACACGGCTTGGAGCGCCTTGTTCCCAAGAGCAGCAAAAGGCCTCAGAGCAAGGATCAGAAACAGGCAGTGAGCTTGACGTTTAACCTTCGGTGTCTGGTGAAGCAGGTTCGTCCCCGGCGGCAAGGGTGACTTGAGCGGTCCATGACCAGGGCTCCTGGGGCGGGTCCCAGCTCACCTCGACGTTGGTGTCGTGGAAGTCGCGGGCGAGTTCCGTCACCATCCGGGCTGCGGCGGCCCGCGCGTCTTGTGGGTCGGTGTTGGTCGGCACGTCCAGACGCCCGCAGAGCATGCCTCCTTCCATGGTGAGGACGCTGTGGTGCCAGCCCTCCGGCGTCGCCAACAGCACGATCCCCTTCGGAATGCCCCAGTCGGGCCGCTTCTTCTTCTCCTTCTTGCGTCTCACCATGTGGCTATCCAACATCGTCGCTGTTGATGAGGAAGTACCCGCCCCTGCTCCTGTCCCCACTTGGTTGCATGCTCAGTGATGAGGCTGATTCGCCCGCCAGTTGAAGGTTTGGATCTACCTTTCAGCGTGCTTTGCCAAAGAACTCGCGGACATCGCTGACGAGCAGGTCCGGGGCTTCCATCGCGAGGAAGTGGCCACTGCGGTCGAGTTCGGTCCACCGCACGATGTTGTGGTCGCGTTCGGCCCAGCGGCGGATGGTCACGTCGTGGGTGGACACCAGAACGGCGGTGGGCACCGTCCCGCGCCGGTCGGCTGCCCAGTTGTCCTGGCCGCTGCCCCAGCTGGTGTCTTGCGTGGTGTCGACGCTGGAGTCGGTGCTCCAGTCGTCGGCTGCGGTCTCGCTCCAGGCGTTCGCGGAGATTTCCTCGTAGTAGACCTGCGCGGCTGAAGCAGCGGTGCCGGTCAGCCAGTACAGCGAGACCTCGGTCAGGATGCGGTCCCGGTCGATGCTGTCCTCGGGCAGCCCATCTTCCGGGTCGGTGAGCTCCTTGAATTTTTCCACGATCCAGGCCAGCTGGCCGACAGGGGAGTCGGTGAGGGCGTAGGCCACCGTCTGCGGCCGTTTGGAGTTGCACTGCAGGTAGCCGTCGTTGACGTTCTGCATGGCCTGCCAGCGCCGTTGTTCGACTTCGGTGAGGCCGTCCATCTCGCCTTCCGCGCCGACCGGAAACGTGATCATCGCGTTGACGTGGATGCCGATGACGTGGTCCGGGGCCTGCTTGCCCATCTCCGGGGCCACCCACGAGCCGGTGTCGTAGCCCTGGACACCGTAGTGCGCGTAGCCGAGGCGGGACATCAGCTGAGTGAGAGCCCCGGCCATCGTGGCCGCGCCCATGCCCGGCCCGGCCAGTGGGGTGGAGAACGCGAACCCCGGCAGCGAGGGGACAACCAGGTGGAAGGCATCTGCCGGATCGCCGCCGTGCGCGCGGGGATCCGACAAGGGCCCGATGACATCGAGGAAATCCACCACTGAGCCCGGCCAGCCATGCAGCAGCATCAGCGGCGTGGCATCGGGCTCGGGGGAGCGCACGTGCAGGAAGTGAATGTTCTGCCCATCGATGGTGGTCATGTACTGGGGGTGCTTGTTGAGCGCCGCCTCGTGCACCCGCCAGTCGTAGGCCGTGCGCCAGTGTTCGGCGAGATCCTTGAGGTAAGCCAACGGAACGCCGCGGCCCCAGCCGACACCGGGCAGCTCGTCCGGCCAGCGGGTGGCGGCCAAACGGGAGTGGAGATCGTCGAGCTGGGCCTGCGGGATGTCGATGCGGAAAGATCGGATGCCGGGTGTCGTGTTTGCCATGGCTGTGAGACTAGGGCCCGCTTAGGTCACTTTCGGTCCTAACCTTCGGGCAGTCTGGAAGCATGCTAGAGACCTCCGGGCGGCTGCTGAAGCTGCTCTCCCTGCTGCAGACCCACCGCGACTGGTCCGGTGCCGAGCTCGCCGAACGCCTCGCAGTCAGCCGGCGCACCCTGCGCCGCGATGTGGAGCGGCTGCGCGAGCTCGGCTACCCGGTACACGCCACCCAGGGCGCCGCCGGCTACGGGCTCGGCGCCGGCCCCGAGCTGCCCCCGCTGCTGCTCGACGACGATGAGGCCATCGCCGTCGCGATCGGGCTGCGCACCGCGGCCGGCGGCTCGGTCACCGGGATCGAGGAGTCCTCCCTGCGCGCGCTCACCAAGCTGGAGCAGGTGTTGCCATCCCGGCTGCGGCACCGGGTGCACACCCTGCACACCGCTACCGTCCGGGCCGGCGCCGTCCCGGCCCCCAAGGTCTCCGCGGACACCCTCATGGCCATTGCCGAGGCATGCCGCCGACGTGAGCGGCTGCGCTTCGACTACACCAGCCCCCGCCGCGGCTACAGCATCCGCTCGGTCGAGCCGCACAGCCTGGTCAGCTTCGGGCGCCACTGGTACCTGGTCGCCTGGGACACCGACCGCACCGACTGGCGCACCTTCCGCGTCGACCGGCTCACCCCACGCACTCCGACCGGCCCACAGTTCAGCCCCCGCGAACTTCCCGACGGCGACGTGGCCACCTATCTGGCCCACCAGCTGTCGTCGCAGACGTGGCCCTTCCAGGCCACCATCACCCTGCACGAGCCCGCCGCAGCGGTCGCCGATCGCGTCTGGCCCGGGATGGGCGTCATCGAACCCGTCGACGACCACAGCTGTCTGCTGCACCTGGGCGCCGGTACCCCCCGCGACCTCGCGTGGATGATCACCTCGGTCGACGCCGACTTTACTCTCACCAACGCCCCACCTGAACTTGCCGACGCACTACGCACCCAAGGCACCCGCTGCCTGAATGCCGTACGCGAGGTATAGGTCCCCCCGCGTTTCATGCGGAGCCCGGTTCAGGAACACCGTCCGCCCAGGTGCGGGCCAACTCGCGGGCGAGTCCGGACGAGCGACGCTCCGCTGTGACGGGCGCGTTGGCGGCAATGAGTTCGCCGTGCAGTCGGGTGACGCTGGTGCATCCCTCGGCGAATCGCCGCTCCACGTAAGGCTTGTAGGGGTCCAGCCTGCTGGGACGGGGCCGGTTCTCGCGGATGGTGTCCTGCCAGCGTGCGGCGTTCGCGTACCGGAGGACGGTGTTGAGGCCGCAGCCCAGGTGTCGGGCGATCGCCCGGCGTGAGTGGCCTTGGGCGAGGAGCTCGTGGACCAGTGCGCGTGCCGCCTTCTTCCGCTCGGCTCGTCGGCCAGCGGGCTCCGAGTCGTCCTGCGGCCGACCTGAAGCCCCTCCGGTGGCCTCCGGCAGCATGCTGCTGGATGAAGGATTGCGCAGGCAGTCGCGATGGGCGGCGACGCAGGTCTCCACGGCTCGGCCGAGGCCCTGCCACAGACGGAACCGGTCAGCGACCTGCAGGGCGTCGGGGGCGCCACGCCGGGCACCCTCGGCGTAGGCACCCGCCCGGTCCCGGCAGATGATCTCCACGCCGGGGTGGCGGATCAGCCAGGTGGCCAGCGGCCCGGCTTCACGCGTGGGGAGCACATCGACCACGCGATGGTCTTCGACGCTGGTCAAGACGGTGGAGTAGGTCTGGCCGCGGCGGATCGCGAAGTCGTCCACGCCCAGCACCCGCGGCGTGCTGAACCTTGGATCGGGCAATGCCATGACCCTGCGTATCAAGGTCATCCGACCCGCGCCGAAGCCCAGCTGGGCAGTCAGCCGAGCGCCTGCCCGCCCGGCCAGCGCGAGCCCCACTCGCTCCAAGGCGTGGTTGAGCCGCGTGGTGAACCGTGCGTGCGGGGCGGCGAGCCGCGAGAACGGCTCGGCGAACGTCCGGCGCGGGCAGTCCGCCGCTCGGCAGATGAAGCGCCGGACCGTCAGCCGGATCACAAAGCCCTGCTCAGCGAGTGGAAGGTCCTTCAGCTTGCGCTGGTATCGGTCGTGGACTCGATCCGAGAAGCGGCCGCAGTCCGGACAATCAGCGCCAGCCGCGCGGCCTCTTGCCACCACCTCGACCGTGCCGAACGCGGCCGTAACCGCCTCGACATCCACATCGTCGATCCCCTCGAACACCAGCGAGTCCCAGAACGGTGCATCGGTCTGCATGACCAGCACCATCACCGCCCACAACCGACCACAGCAGCGGCCGACAGGTACCTGAGGGAGCGTCAACTCTGCGAGTTGGGCAACAAGGCGTACGCGGTCTCACGTGAACCCGACTCCTCGCAATCGAACATCGGGTAACGCTCCGCGACGGCTCCCCAAGATCTGTGCCAGAACCCCGTTCTCGCGTACAAAGCCACCGGGGCGCAGCGATGGCCGGTGTCCCAGCAGTCCCCGGTGTGTACGCGGGCCGGGAGCCGACCGGCCCCGATCCCGCGCTCGACCAGCCACGCGGGAGCCTCCTTCGGAGGCCGCCTGGATGCTTCGAGGGCCTCGCGTGGCTGGAGTCGTGGACCGACGTATCCGGTGTCGAAGGCTTGGTCATCAAGCCTCTGACCAGCAAATATCTCCCGAACTATCGCGGCTGGAGCAAGATCCGCCGCCGGGACACTACCGAAGCGATCGTGGGAGCCATCACCGGCACCCTGACCCGCCCGCAGCTCCTCGTCCTCGGCCGTCACGACGACACCAGCCGCCTGCGGGCGGTAGGCCGCACAGTCACGCTGCGCCCGGAGCAGGCCCGCCAGGTCGCCGAGCATCTGACCGCCGCCGATCCCGGGCACCCGTGGACCGGGGTGCGATTTGCTGCCGCATGGGGGTCCCGCGATGTCCTGGACGCGGTCCTGGTCCGCCCGGAGATGGTGGCTGAGATCAGCGCCGACCGGTCCATCGACCGGGGCGGAGTCTTCCGGTACCCGCTCCGGTTCAAGCGCTGCGCCTGGACGTCACGGCCGAGGACGTACCTCGGTTCGGTCAGGGTCCGGCTGCGGCGGCGGGGTGACCGCCGAATCCGACGCCTCCAGCGCGGGCTGGCGCGCAACAGGTAGGGCACCAGCGCAGGCCCGGTGGTGCCGTCGGGGCGAGCAGGCTGCCGGGCGGCAACTTGGGACGGCTGGAGGGTAAGGGAAGCGACTTAGTCGCTGGCGCTATCGAAGTCTCCGACGTTCGTGTCCCCGTCGTTGTCGGCGGGTCCGGGACCTGACGTGCCCATTCCGCCGTAGCTGGCGAGGAATGTTCCGGTGATCAGCCCTGCTGTGCATGCCAACAGGATGGCGACTCCAGCCATAAGCACGGCTGCGATCGGGGGGCCGTCCCCATTGCCTGTCAGCGCCAGCACCGAGAGGCCGGGGCCCATACCGAGGATGCCGGTGCCGCACGCCACGGCCAGCGTTGCGTTGTGGTGGAGGTCAGGGACCCCGTCCCATATTGCTGGTAGCAGGGTCACGGCCTGGCAGAGCAGGCAAGCCGCTTGCAGCACGGCGTACCCCGTGAGTGTCATCTCCTGCTGCCAGAAGTACACGACTCCTGCTGCACCGCAGAGCAGCAGTGCCGCGGTGCCCACCAGTACGAACGTGGTGGGCACGTCAAGGGAGTACCTGAACGGGTCCGTTCGTCGTCTGAGGTAGCGGCTGAGCCTGCCGTTCACGTCTTGCCCCGTTCGTCGGTGCTGTCCCGTGTGGTCGCATCATGCCCACATCAGCCGATCGTCACCCGGGGCCGCCGTGGTGTGCGATTGGAGTGCGTTTCGATGTCGAGGCGGCAGCGTGAGGTGTACGACGAGAGGCAGACAGCGGGGCGTCTGCGGGTCTCGCTCACGGAGTGGCGGTGGGGCCGGCTCCGGACCAGTCCAGGCCGAGGATGCGGGGCCGGGGCTGTGGTCGCGGGCCGGGACTCCATGTGGCCACGGCATGGTGGCGGCGGTAGGTTACCACTGACTGGAACATCTGCTTCCGGGCCCGCCGATGGGTCGATCTGGCCCGGGGTGGTCGTCGGGAGGTTAATTCTTCCTTCGCCGGGATGTGCGCGAAGCGTTTGGCAGAGGTGTTCATTCGGGCGGATGGACGGGTTCCGTCGGCTCTTGTCGGGCCCGGGAGGTTCGCGTACAGTCCCGGCCATCACACTGACTGAAAATTCAGTTACAGCGCAGAGTTGAGGGAGTCGCCTTGCTTGAGCGTCGAAGATTCCTGACGGGGCTGGCCGCCGGGGGGGCTGGTGGCCGTCGGCCTTACGGGGTGTACGGATTCGGCGGGGCGCAAGGGAGCGCCTAAGGCCGGTGGCTCCCCGTCCGGGCCGGGTTCTGTCCCGGTGGGGTTGCGGATGCCGGCGGAGTCGGCGCCGCACGCCGCGACGTGGATGGCGTACGGGGCGACAGTCTCGGCGTGGGGGGACGACACCGCCGACGCGTTCGGTCGCGACCTGTCCAACAGTCGCACCATCGCGCGGCAGGACCTGATGCGGGTGGCTGCCAATCTCTCCCGCTTCGAGCCGGTGTTCATGCTCGTCGATTCGGACGCCGACAAGGCCCAGGCCACCGCGTACCTGGAGGCCATCGTTGCCCAGACGTCGGCCAAGGACCGGTTCCACGACACGGTGGACGGTTCCGGGCGGATCTACCTGGGTGCGGGGAAGTCACCTGAGGCCCTGCCGCCGATCCGCACGCACCCGATCACGTTCGTCATCCAGCACATCAACGACCTGTGGACCCGCGACACCGCACCCGTCTTCGCCCTCGACCCGGACGGCCGCCTCCACGGCGTCGACCTCAACTTCAACTGCTGGGGCCAGTCCCCGATCACCACGGGGCTGCCCGGCTGGACGAAGGACCCGGAGAAGACGAAGAACGGCGTGATCGACCAGCCCATCGACGGGGACCGCCACGTCGCCAAGGCGGTCACCCGTTACGTCCGCACGCCGACGGTGTCGACGTGGCTGACGATGGAGGGCGGCGGCCTGGAAGTGAACGGACACGGCCTGGGCATCGCCTGCGAGAGCAGCATCATCAACGACAACCGCAACCCCGGCAAAAGCAAGACCGAGATCGAGGCGGAACTCCGCAGGGTCCTCGGGGTCGAGAAGATGCTGTGGCTGCCGGGCGTCAAGGGCGAGGAGCTCACCGACTGGCACATCGACTTCACCGCACGCTTCACCTCGCCGTCCGACCTGCTCTTCGGGTCGACACCAACTTCGAACCCGCAGACCAGCGCAACCAGAAGGCACTGGCCGCCGCCATCGACCAGATCAACGCCCTTTCCGGCGAAGAGAAGGCCCGCTACCTGGGCTCGGCGACAGCGACCCTGAAGACCCACGAACTCCCGGTCCCCGACCAGAAGAAGGTCTTCGCAGCCTTCACCGCGCGCAACACCCCCTCGATCGCCGAGCGCGGCCTGGAGGAGTTCATCCACACCTCGGCCGCTGGCTACGTCGGCTACTACGAGGCCAACGGCTGCGTGATCATGGCCCAGTGCGGGGACGTCGAACGGGACCGGCAGGCACACGAAACCGTCCAGCGCCTCCACCCCGACCGCGTGGTCATCCAGCTCACCAGCGACGGCATCGCCAGCGGCGGAGGCACCATCCACTGCGCCACCCAGCAGCAGCCCGCGACGTAGCCGCGACGTGCTCAGGCGATGAGTGAGCCTTCCCCTTCAGCGCACGCATCCCGAACCCAGGCCGTCGGAGTCCAGAGCTGCGGCCGCGCACCCGATGGCGGGTCCGGCCGGTGAAGGTCCGCCCGGCGAAACTGCGTTCACTCCTGCCCGGATCCGGGCTCCAGACGGCCGCCCCACCGCAGAAACTCCAGAAGGACGGGGCCGGGGGCGCGACCGAGGATCTCGCGGTCGCAGTGCACCTGGCGCCCGTCCTGGACGTCCGGCGGATTGACGACCACGCGCAGAACAGTCGTCCCGCTACAGGCCTTGCACATGCGCTTCTCCGCATCGGAAGTTCGCTGTGAGTACGACGGTGCGCGCAACGGGGCGCCGGGTGCGCCCGCGGGAATGGGCAACGGCCACCATCAGAAGTACCGCCTCGACCCCCTCGTTCGAACACCCGCCCCGGCCGGGGCGTCCGTGCCGGGGAAGAGCACTGCCGGCAGGGGCTGCTCGACAGAGCTCGGACAGTTCGCGACTGCGCCTCGGCCTTGGCCCGGGGCTTGCCGCGAAGCCCGCTGACCGACCCGCAGCCGCCCGCGACTGGGGGCCGCGCCGTGGCCAGCGGGCCGGGTGTGGCTTGGGCGCGTTTGTGTCTGTTCTGGCGGGGCTGGTGTTCGGATCATGGGAGAGGGGGCGGCCCGGCCGGGCCGCTGTGCTCGTTGTGATCGTGGTGGAGGGGGTTGTCGTTGTCGGGCAGTGGCGCGTTCTTGGATGTGACCGGTACGTACGAGTTGACCGGGGGTGAAGGGTATGAGGGGTACCTGGAGTCGATCGGTGTCGATGCGGTCAACCGGAAGGTCATGGCATCGGCCCAGCAGATGGTGAAGATCGTGCAGGAGGGCGACCACTACACGCTGACGGTCACCATCCCTGCCAGGACGCATGTCGAGCAGTTCACTCTGGGCCAGGAGTACACCGGTACTTACGGTGACGGCCGTCCGTACAAGGGGATCTGCCGCCGCGACCAGAGCTGGGTGACCCAGAGGCTGAACGTCGACGGCTTCGACACCACCGTCCTCTACCTGTTCGGTGCCGAGGGCTTGGAGTTGGTACTCAAGGGCGTCGGCACCGATGCGAAGCGGACGTACAGGCGTCTTCCCTGACAGGTGGCCGCCACAAGCCGAGCGGACCCCCGGCTTCATACCGGGGGCGCGCTCGGCGTTGCCTTGCCCGCAGACGTCACCCAGCCCCGGGCGGGTGTACGCCCCCGCGGGCAGCCGCTCGCCGCCCTGGCCCCGGTTGTCCCGGGCCGGGACCGGGTGTTGCTGGGGGAGGCGGGATGGCCCGTGTGGGCCGGTCCGCGGTGGTGAACTGGCGCCTTCGGCTTTCCGCCCCGACCGGCTGCACGGAGGTGCATCCGCAGTTCGACCGGCGGAGGTGGTCGCCTGGCTGCTCGCTCACGACAAGGTCGGCGTGCCCGTGGCCATGCCGGCGGCCTCGCTGGTCGCGGTCGGTGCCGGACGTCGTCTGCGCGGGCCGGCGCCGCCCACGTGCGATCGCTCGGTTTCGTGACAGTGGAGTGAGAGACAGTGAGGGGCTGCGTGTTGGCGCTGTTCAGCGTCGGTTCCGGGGTGGGGCGCACTGACACGAAACCGGGAGATCGCACATGGCACGAAGCTGTGCGTCGGCTTCAACATCGTGCGGGGGGAGCCGTGCGCGGTGATCCACCGGTAGCCGCCCCCGCTTGTTGAGGTGGTGGTGCGTTCGGCCCCCGCCACCACTGCGTTCGCCGGTGACGGCGTGGACGAGGTGACCGCTCCGGCGGAGATCTACCGCGGAAGCTTCGATGAGGAAGCCGGCTACGGGCTCAAGGAGCAGATGGACGGAAAGGAGATCGAGTTCGGTCAGGCGGAGCGGTATGTGGAGGCGGCCCACGTCGGAGACGCCCGGAAGGACTCTTAGCCGGGCACGCATCGGCCAGGCTGTGCGGGCCGCCACCCTTCCGGGTGGCGGCCCGTACTGTTGCGCTTCACTCCTGGCCGGTGTCCGGGCTCCAGACGGTCGGCCCGCCGCCGCACCACTCGATGAGCAGCGGGTCGTCCAGCCGGACAGCGTTGGGTCCAGGCCGGCTCGCCGCAGGAACTCGAGTAGGTCGGCGGGGCCGAGGGCGCGGCCGAGGATCTCGCCGTCGCAGCGCACCCGGCGCCCGCCCTCGACGTCCGGCGGATAGACGACCACACGCGGAGCGCTCACTCCAGCATGCCCAAGGCGGTGTCCGGTCGGCAGTGGATGCACGTGGCACGCCCTCGGCCAGCAGCCGCCGTATCTGCTCTGCGGCGGCGGGGGCGCAGCGGTGGCCGGTGTCCCAGCAGCCCCCGGTGTGTACGCGGGCCGGGAGCCGACCGGTTCCAATGCCGCTCGACCAGCCACGCGGGAGCCTCCTTCGGAGGCCGCCTGGATGCTTCGAGGGCCTCGCGTTCCTCGGCGAAGGCAAGAGCTTGTTCGGCCCGGACGAGTTCACCGCGCAGGTAGGTGCCCAGTGTCCGCAGCCGGGGCAGGTCGGGCGGCAGGACGGACACGGTCAGCTCCCGTACAGCGCCCGCCGCGCGGCCCTGCACGCCTCGCCCAAGGGGTTCGCATTGGGCGCTCCGTACCTTGCACACGGAACGTGGCAGGAAGCACAGGGGCCCGTCTGCGAGGGCGACCAGGTGGCGACCTGCGGTCTGACGGTGGGGGCGGGGGAGGTCATTCCGCTGTCCGTAGGCCCGTCTACTCCAGCTGACGGTCCGGGCTGTCGTGTGGCAGCGGGGCGGCCCCGGCCATCGCGGAATTCGGGCTGGTGGCTTTCGCTCTGCTTGCGCAGCTGCGGTGGGTGCCGCCCAGGCCGATAGGCCAGGGATTGGCGTTCGGCTTGGGGAAGCAGGTCGTCCGGTGCCTACCGCACTCCACTCCCCGGGCGTTCCGCGGCCAGCTGCGGAGCACCCGGAGAGTGTGGCGCCTCGGCGGGGCTTGGTCACGATTTCTTAGCCGAAGGCGACGGCGTCTGCCCAGGGGTGGGTGCCGAAGGAGGTGTTCCCCGGACACCCGGCCTGATCAAACTGTGCCCGACGCGGCGATTTTCACTGACTTCTTGAGCGTGCCGCTCTGCGAGCCCAGCGCCTCGATCGTCTTTACGAGCGTCATGCCCTCGTAGACCTCACCGAAGACGACGTGGGCGTCGTCCAGCCAGGCGGTGACGGTGGTGGTGATGAAGAACTGCGAGCCGTTGGTGTTTCTTGCCCGCGTTCGCCATGGACAGGAGCCCGGGCTTGGTGTGCTTATGTGTGAAGTTCTCGTCGTCGAACCGGTCTCCGTAGATGCTCTTGCCGCCGGTGCCGTTGTGATTGGTGAAGTCACCGCCCTGGAGCATGAAATGGGGGATGACGCGGTGGAAGCCGGAGCCCGCGTAGCCGAACCCGTGCTGGCCGGTGGCCAGCTCGCGGAAGTTCTGGGCGGTCTTGGGTACGACGTCGTCGTACAGCTTGAAGACGAACCGTCCGGCGGGCTTACCGTCGATGGTGATGTCGAAGTAGACGTTGTCACTCATACCTTGATCATTCCGCACCCTTCGTGTTCGACCCGCTACTTTGCGTGAAGGGGGAGGGTGGTGTCTGCTTCCGCCTGGCCCTCCAGGGCCGGAGATGCAGAACCTGGGGCGGCCCGGGAAGCCATCGTCCGAGCGGGAAGTGCACCCGCCGCCCCGCTGCCGCCGGTGATGGCCTCGCAGCCGGGATGGTGGAGGCCCAACGGGAGGCCCGTCCCCCGGTCTGGAGGGGTTATGTACCCGTTCCCTGAGCCATCGGCCGGAGCCCCCGCAGACCGGGGCGGGCCCCGGTGGCGCGGGTGCAGCCGGAGGGGCCGAGGGCGGTCGGCGGTGCAGCTTGGGGACGTCGTTGTACGACGTCCCGGGTGCAGGGCGCACGCGGTCGCTGGGCGCGTCGACCTCGATGAGGTCCTCGGTCAGGTCCTGGCCGGTGCTGGCGGTGCGGCTGGCCCACGCGCGCAGGGCGACCACGTACACCCACCGTCCAGCGTCGGTCTGCCACCGGCGGACCAAGCGCCCGCCGACCTCACCGTCGGGAAGGAGAACGCGGACGGGCGGGAGCCGGCCGGGGGGTTGGCGGCGGGCGGGATCGCTCACGGTCGGGTGCGGGCGAGTCGCTCGTCACGCTCGCTTTGGCAGCCCTTGCAGAGTGGGTTCCCACCCAACCCGTAGCGGCATGTGGACTGGTGGCACCGGGCGCAGGGGCAGGTTTGGCTGGGTGCCACGTGACCAGGACCGGGCACGGGCGGGTGGTGGTGGGGTCTGCTCGCTCATGCTGCGCTCCGGTCCGTGGCGGCGGGGAGGTGGGTGCGGGCGGTGCGGCGCAGCTCGGCGGCGCCGGTCCGCCATTGGGCTGGCGAGGCCCAGTACGGGTGGGTGGCAAGGCGGAGGTCCAGGAGGACCAGGGCGCGCCGCAGCGCGGCCGTGCCAGCCCCGGCGGGGGTGTGCGCGAGCTGGGCGTAAGTCTCCTCCCGCGTCTGCTGGAGGGCGAGGAGGTCGGCGGGGAAGCGGTGCGGTGTCACCCTCTAACTAAAATACGTGTTCGAATTCGAGTGCGAGTGCCTTCTCGGGTGGGTCAGCGGCCGGGGCGGCGAGCGTGGTGTGGTGGGAGGCTGGACAGGGGGTCTCGGGCGTTGAGTGGAGGTCCGTCGATGCGGCCCATCTGGTCTGGAGCGATCAGCTTTGGCCTGGTCACTTCTCTGAACTAGGGACGCCGTGCTTGACGCCAAGGTGGATCTTGAGGCCTGGTTCCAAGCAGGCGCCGCCGCGAGGGGGAGGCCCATCCCGCCCGCGTCGCCCTCGCTCTCGCCGGCACGTCTGGCAGCAGATCGGGCGAAGGGTTCGCATCACCGCGACGCCGCCTGAGGCGCTGGAGCCGTGGCGCAGGTGGACCTCGGCATCGCTCACGCCCTCGACCGTTTCTTCTCGTGAAAGCCAACGGACCGATCGACGAAGTGCCGGAACACCTCTTGAGAACGCGACGGATAGCTCTCCAGCCTATCTGATGATCTTCTGCGACAGGGCTGGAGTTTCTGCCCCCGTGCCGCCCGCTTCCCGGACACTCCTCAGGAGGTTAGGCAGGTGGCAGTCGCTGCGCTGGCTGATCTGGCTGGGCCGCTTGGGCGGCTGCCGACGGATGGAGGGGTGGGAGGGCAGAAGGCCCTGATCATCCCGGTACGTGAGAAGTAAAGGCGGGCGAAGCTATGACTACCAATGACACCGAGGTTGGCTGGCAGGAATTCCTGGAGAAGAGGCTGACGCCGGAAGCGGCGTCGGCTCTCGGCTTGGCCGACGCGCAATCAGGGGCGCTGTACGCAGGTGCGGTGAGCGTTGATGGCCTCTCGGGGTTCGAGAACTTCCAGCGTGAGGACTTCCAGCGCTCTGAGGACTACCAGGTGGAGGACGAGGAAGGGGCCTCGGTGACCGTCAACGAGGCCGCAACGCTCGTCGAGGCGGTCAGCCCCGACTCGTCCCGTAGTCCGGTCTGGCTGGGTGGCGTCCGATACGTGTTCCTACATGGTGCCGAAGACTCGGCCACCGGCTTCCGGTACGCCGTCGTGGCGAAGGGCGAAATCCGGGTCTACCTGGTTCTGGCTGACGGCTACATCGTCATCGCCGGCAGCGACTCCGATCGGGCGACCGACAAGACCGCGGCGCTCACTGTTGCTTTGGAGCTGGGTACCAGCCTCGTCGCAGAGAGCAACTAGCGCGCAGGCCCTCCGGGCGCCAGTCCCACTGGTGCCCGGAGGGACCAGCTGAAGTCGGCCGGTGGCAGGGGGGCCGGAGTGCCGAGAGACTGTCCATACGGGAGTCGTGTTACTTCACCTTCACCCAAAGGTGCGAGCAGGGTGGCCAGGGGGACCGTGGCTCGAAGGGAGACGCGATGCGCCCGATCTGGTCTGGTGCGATCTCGTTCGGCCTCGTCACTTCTCTGAACTAGGGCCGACCCTTGGGATGCCCGGCCTCGGGTTCACGTACCCCCAGTGACGACCTGTGCCGCTTGGGGTCTACGCGGTCCCAGGGGGGATTGGGTTGTCTGCGGGCGGGACCATGCAAAACATTTGGTAGCGGCTGCGGCCTGAAGGGATCATGGGCTGCCGCTGTCCCGTAACGGGACGCGCTTGTTTGCCTACCGCCCCGGGAGGGACCCTGTATGGCGTCTATGCCTTTCGTCCGACGCGTTTTCGGCGACGGGCCGTTCGCCGAGGTCGGAGCACCGGATCTGGCCGCTGTTGACGATCGCTCGCAGCTGATTGCCGTGGGCGGGGACCTTGGGCACCTTCAGTGGAGCGGAAATGCGACCGCCGACAAGAAGTGGACTGGGCATCGGATCGGGGTCTACGAGTGGGATGGCCTGCGGTGCCGGCACCTGGTGCGCTCCCGGTATCCCGTGCAATCTTTCGCCTTTCACCCCGTGCTTCCCTTGCTGGCAGTCGGGACGGGACGCTACGACGGTGGCTACTCCTTCGAAGGCGAACTGCTGCTGATCCACTTGGACACCGGCAAGGTGGTGTCCGCGCTGCAGTACCCGCGAGAAGTACTCAGCGCGGAATGGCTCAGCCAGACGGCACTGCGACTGGTCCTGGCACCATGCGATGACTGGGACAACCCGCACGCGCGAGAGCAGGGGCATACAGCCGTCGTCAGTCGCACCGACTGGCTCGCAGTCGGGCAGGAAGCGATCAGATCCGAGGACCTGGCAGTACCTGCAGAGCCGACCGTCCGCATCCATCGCAGCGAGGAAGCACGGCGACTCCTGGCGGATCTTGCGACGGCGGCCGGCCAACACTGGTCCCTACGTCGGCGAGTGTGGGCCGTCGAAGGACTGGCGGATGGCCGCGTGCTGGGCGCTCTGGATGGAACTCTGGCGGAATCGTGGCTGCCATCGGGCGAGCGACATTGGTCGGTTGAGGATGAGGAAGGCGGTCGGCAGCTGCTTCTGTCTTCCGACTGCATGTCGGTTTGGACCAACGCCGAACGCCGAGGTCGCCGTAAAGGAAGGCGTTGGGAGACATCCGCGCCTCGCATCGCCCGGATCGCGCTGGACACGGGGCAGGTGCTGGAAACCTTGAGCCAGGATGTATTCGCGGTCCTCGTTGAAGGTGGCAACCGGATGGTCTTGAGGCCGCTGGGTGGCCGTCGGAAAGAGCCTGCACGGCTGATGCTGTTCGATCTCGACGGCCCTCATACGGGGCCGGACGTAGGCTCTTTCGACGTGTTCAACCACCCGTTTCCCGTCCGTGGCGCGAGCCGCCCCTACGCCCTGGTCGGCATGGACGCCGACAAGCCACACCGGGACAAGTGGGTCACTGCTCTGGATGCTGACGGGCTACTGCGCCAGCTCTTTCCGCACTCCTGGGTGCCGGAGGAGCATCACTTCGGCGGGCCGGCGGTCGAGATCGGGCAGTCCCTGGTGCACGCGGGCACCGTCCACGACGGTCGCGGGCTTCAGCCTGGCGGCGCCTACGTAGTCCGGCGGTCCTTGAGCGGTGCTGTGCAGTGGGAATACCGCACCGATCACCCAGCCACCGCTCTGGATGCGGACGAGGACACCGTTTACGTGGCCTACACCTCCGGAGCCTTGGCAGCGCTGGACGCCGAGGACGGCTCGCTGCGCTGGTGCACGAACCTTGAAGTCAACGGCGCGCCCACGGCCGCGCTGTCCCTCGCTGTAACACCCCGTGGCTATTTGCTCGCGGGGACCGTCGATGGCCGGATCCTGGAGTGCTCGGTCGGGCAGTGACCTCAGAGGGCGTTTCGTCCCGTTGTTTCATCCCGAATTGCGGGGTTGGGGATGGTTCATGCGCCGCGCCAGCTGGGGGCGGATTCGGCGGTGAGTCTGCGGGTCATGATGTTGATCATCGCGAGGTGGATCATGGCTTCGGAGCGGTGTGGGTGGGCTTCGTAGTCGCGGGCCAGGCGGCGGTGGTTCATCAGCCAGCCAAGGGTTCTCTCGACGGTCCACCTTCGCGGCAGGACGGTGAATCCCCTGGTGGTGGGGTCGCGGCGGACGATGTGCATGTCGATGCCGAGGGTGGCGGCGTGTTCGACGAGGTGCTGGCGGTAGCCGCCGTCGACCCAGGTCTTACGGACGGTGGGATGGTCGGCGGCGACTCGCTCGATGAGGGTCTGGCCGGCGATGGAGTCCTGCACGCTCGCAGCCGTGACCAGGACCTGGAGGAGGAGCCCGACGGTGTCGATGACGATGCTCCGCTTGCGGCCCACGATCTTCTTGCCCGCGTCGATGCCCTGTTCGCGGGCCGGCACGTTGGTGGAGGTCTTGATGCTCTGCGAGTCGATGACGCAGGCGGTCGGCTCCTCCTCCCGCCCCTCCTGCCTGCGGACTTGCCGGCGCAGGAGACTGTTGAGCTGGTCGAAGACTCCTTCTTCCTGCCAGCGGGCAAAGTAGGCGTAGACCGTGTTCCAGTGCGGGTAGTCGTGTGGCAGGTAGCGCCAGGGGATCCCGGTCCGGTTCACATAGAGGACCGCGTCCACCAGGCTGCGCAGGTCGTGGTCCGGAGGCCGGCCGATGTCCAGGCCGCGGCCGCGGCGCTCGGACCGCCACGCGGTCAGGACCGGCTCGACCAACTCCCACCGGGCATCCGACAGATCGCTCGGGTATCGACGGCGTTCAGGCATGATCCCGAGCTACCCACCTACGGCCTGGCGGGGCCGGGCGCAGATACCGGCGCCCGAAGCACACGGCGCACAACGCGGCGTCTTGGGATGAAACAGGAGCAGCTAGGCCAACACGGCGGCGGAATCACGACTCACGCACCATCACTCACTCCAGCCTCAACAGCCCCAGAGCAAGCGAAGCCCAGACCGGCAGATAACCACGCGGATCTGGGCTAAACGCCCTCTTAGACGTCGTTTCTTATGGCGAGTAGCAGTGGGCAGGAATTGCGATCGGTTCGTCGGACGCGGCTGGTCTGGTCAGCGGGGCATGTGCCGTCCCAGCTCCCGTGTCTTCTCGTGCAGGCCCGCAGCCCAGGCTGCGCCCTCCTCATGGGTGGACATCCCAGCGACGGTGGAGACCTGCACGTCTTGGAGCGGGCCTTCCGGGGCGGCTCCAAGACGTGCCCAGTCCACCTTGACCGCGGCGCGTTCGGCAAGAACGAGCACTGTGGCAGTGAAGCCTTCGGAGAGTGCGAGCCAGATGGTGTGGTTCGATTTTCGGTGCTGCGTTAGGAGGGCGTTGACGAAGGTTTCGAAGGTGTCGGGGGTGATCTGGCACTCGTCGTTCTCCATCGGCCCAATGCCCGATGGGAGTTCCAGCTCCGCTTCGAAGACCGCTATCTGACGCTGGAACATGCGGGAAGCTCCATTGGATGGGTTCCACAGTGTCTCGTCGCCGAGGTCGAAGTACTGGCTCATCGCGGCACCTTTCAGCTGGTCATGACAGGCCAGCGTATCCAGCTGCATGGTTGCCGTCGTCAGAGTTAGGCCTTGGCCAGACGCCGGTGGCAGATGAGAACCGCAGCTATGCCGACGAAGGCCAGGAAGTGTTCGGGCTTGCGTTCGTAGCGGCGGTGGAGCCGACGGCAGCCAGCCAGCCAGGACACGGTCCTCTCGACCACCCATCGGTGCCGGCCGAGTCGCTGCGAGGACTCGGTTCCTCTGCGAGCGATGCGGTGCCGGATGCCACGTTTGCGGAGCCATCTGCGCAGGTGGTCGTAGTCGTAGCCCTTGTCCGCGTGCAGTTTCGCGGGGCGCCGTCGTCGCGGTCCGCGCCGGGAACGGATCGGCGGGATACCCAGCACGAGCGGTTCGAGGCCCTGACTGTCATGCATGTTGGCACCGGAGATTCCCAGTGACAGAGGAAGTCCGTTCCGGTCCGTGATCAGGTGGATCTTCGAGCCCAACTTGCCACGGTCGGTCGGATTCGGTCCTGTCAGAGGCCCCCCTTTGCGTCCCGGATGCTGACGGAGTCGATAGCGCACCGCGACCAGTCCAGCTCGCCCCGGGCCCCGAGTTCGTCGAGAACGACACGGTAGAGCCGGGCCCAGACGCGGGCTCGGCTCCATTGGGCGAAGCGCCGGTAGACCGTCTGCCAGCTCGGTGGCTTTGACGATCTGATTCGGCTCCACTTTTCGGCCTGAGTTGGCCCCAGGGGTGGGGGCGTACGGGAGCGTTCGGGGGTTGTTCCGGTCTCATTTGGCCCTACCAGGCGGCGGGTGGTGGGACGGTCGTGGTGGACCGTGTGGGGGCGATGCCGGATGGAGTTGTCGAGGGAAGAGCTGTTCTTGAGGATCCGCCGTGACTCGTGGCAGGAAGGGCTGTCGATGCGGGCGTTGGCCCGCAAGTACGGCGTTCACCGTCGGCTGGTACGCGACGCTCTGGCATCACCGGTGCCCAAGCCGCGGAAGACCCCGGTGCGGTCGTCACCTCGCCTGGAGCCGTTGAAGAAGACGATCGACGAGTGGCTGCTCGGCGATCTAGAGGCGCCGCCGAAACAGCGGCACACCGTTCAGCGGATCCTGACGCGACTGCGTCAGGAGTGCGGGGCCGACATCGCCTACTCAACCGTGTGGGACTACGTCTCCCGCCGGCGCCGGGAAATCGCCGAGGCGGCCGGAGCGGCACCGACGGCGGGGTTCGTGATCCGCCACAACCGGCCGGGGAGAGGTCGACTTCGGCGAGGCATGGGTGGATCTGGCCGGTGAACGCACGAAGTGCTTCGTGTTCGCGCTGCGTCTCGCCTACTCGGGAAAAGCGGTCCACCGCATCACGACATCCTGCGGGCAGGAAGCGTTTCTGGACGGCCACGTTCACGCCTTCCGGACTCTGGGCGGCATTCCGGGTGGTCAGATCCGCTACGACAACCTCTCCCCGGCTGTCTCCCGGTGATCCACAAGAGCCGGTCGAGGGAGGAACATCCCAGGTGGGAGGATTTTCGGCGGCATTTCGGCTTCACCCCTTTCTACTGCGAGCCGGGACTTCGCGGGGCCCATGAGAAGGGCGGGGTCGAGGGCCAGGTCGGCTACTTCCGCCGCAACTACCTGACTCCCGATCCGCGGGTGGACTCACTCGACGAGCTGAACGCGTCCTTCTTGGAGTTCGAGCGGGCGGAGGAAGGACGGCGGATCGGGATGCGGATCCGGACCATCGGGCAGGACTTCGCCCACGAGTCCGCGCTGCTGATACCTCAGCCGACGGACGGGTTCGAGACCGGCGCCGTGTTCACTCCGAGGGTCGACCGCTACGGGATGATCGCGGTGAGGGTCTGCTGGTATTCCGTTCCGGCCCGCTTCATCGGTCGCACCGTCCGGGTCGTGCTCCGCTCAAGTGACCTGGTCGTTTTCCACGGACGCACTGAGATCGCCCGACACCCCCGGCTCACCGCCAAAGGCGCCGAGCGAGTCGTCCTCGACCACTTCCTGGAAGTGCTGCTGGCCAAGCCCGGGGCGATGGCCGGCTCCGAAGCCCTCGACCAGGCCCGCCGCGAGGGCAGGTTCACCGCCGTCCACGAAGCGTTCTGGGCTGCGGCGAAGAGTGCCGACGGCGACACCGAGGGCACCAAACAACTGGTCCACGTCCTTCTCCTGCACCGGCACCTCGAACACCGGGATGGTTGCCGGCATCCGATCGGCCCTAGCGGTCGGCGCCCACACCGCCGACGTCGTGGCCCTGGAAGCCCTAAAGGCAGCCCAGACCGACGGCCGGTCTCCCACCGTGGCCGTCACCGGGCCCGCATCGGTTCTTCCGGGACCGGAGCCCAGCGAGGTGGTCAGTCTGAGCGCCCACCGAGCCGTCCGCCTCCCCACCGACCAGCGTCCTCTGCCCGCTCTCGAACGCTGGGACCAGTTACTGAATCAGTCCAGGAAGGACGCGACATGACCGGTCCGAATCACTACCTGACCGAGCCCGCCGCCGACGCGGCGATCGACACCGCCTGCCGGGTCCTGCGGCTCCCGACGATGCGGGCCCAGTTCCCCGACCTCGTCGCCCGGGCCGAACGCGAACAGCTCTCCTATCGCGGATTTCTCGCGGAGCTGCTGATGTCCGAGTGCGAGGACCGCGACCGGCGACGTTCGGAACGACGGATCCGAGCCGCCGGCTTTCCCCGCCAGAAGTGGCTCTCTGACTTCGACTTCGCTGCCAACCCCAACGTCGTCCCGGCCGTGATCAACAACCTCGCCACCTGCGAATGGGTCAAGAAGGGCGAGCCCCTCTGCCTGATCGGGGACTCCGGCACTGGCAAATCCCACCTGCTGATCGGGCTGGGCACCGCCGCTGCGATGGAAGGCCATCGCGTCCGCTATGCCCTGGCCGCGAAGCTCGTCAACGAGCTTGTCGAGGCCGCCGACGAGAAGCAGTTGTCCAAGACGATCGCCCGCTACGGCCGCGTGGACCTCTCTGCATCGATGAGCTGGGATACCTGGAACTGGACCGGCGAGGGGCCGAGATGCTGTTCCAGGTTTTGACCGAGAGGGAGGAAAAGAACAGCGTCGCCATCGCTTCGAACGAATCGTTCGGAGGGTGGACAAAGACGTTCACCGACCCGCGTCTTTGCGCGGCCATGGTCGATCGTCTCACCTTCAACGGCGCCATCATCGAAACCGGCACCGAGTCCTACCGGCTTGCCCAGACCAAAGCGAAGTAGCAGCAGACGAAGAAGTAGCCCTCACAGATCTCCGGTCACCCAGCGGAAACCGATCACTGCCGACCGCCGCCACGGCTCTCGAGATACCTGATCAGTTTCGCCTCGCTACGAAGTAGCCGATCGCGCTCGTCCGCAGGGAGGGACGCCAGTGCGTCGACGAGGACACGTGTTCGGGGAACGTGAACCATCGCACCGGAATAGATCCGGCACCCGGAGCACCAGGCCAAGCCGACGCACCGCTCGAACATCGAGGACTCAGGCGGATGGAAACGGAACTGGTAGGAGCAGACCTCGGTTTCGCAGGCGGCGCATACTCGGCGATCGGCGTCCTTGACGGTGTCCCAGGACGCGACCTTGACCCAGTGCTGCCGCCCGGCCGGTGCTCTTCAAGTCGTCATGCGCAGCATTCTCTCTCATGACCACCCCGCGACATCAGGCTGCCCCGACCGATCCCCAGGGCTGGGCCGGCTGAGGCCGGAACCTGGGGCCACCTCGGGCCGGAACAATCGTCGTGTTGGCCACGAAGTGGGGCCAACGCAGACCGGAATCGTGGGGCCAATTCGCACCGTTAACGCCAGTGCCGAGCGGGAAAGCGAGAAGGGCTTCTTGCTCTTCCTCAGGCCTTTGCCGACGAGGGGCGGCTTGATGGCCGAGAGCTTTTTGGCCGAGGACCGCTCAGCGAGGGTGACCGGTTGGCCCATAGGGAGCACCTGGGTCCAGACGATGGGGCCGGCGCCCGGCGGGGGAGAGCTCTATGGATTCACACGGCGTCTCCCAGAGTTTCCCTCCCTCGGTCGCCACGTGAATGATGAGGAAATCGTCACCAGGCCGGTTGACGGAGACAGAGCAGGCGTTCTCAGGATAGTCCTGCGTGGTGGGGCCGCTGAGGTTTACCCAGGAGAAGGGGCCGGGATCCGTCTCCTGGTTGCCCTCCACATCGCGGATGCCGATGAAAGTATCGGGCCGCCGAACTGCTGATGTGCGGAGATCAGCAAGTCCCGGTGGTCGCGCCCGGGCAAGCTCTTGCGTCCGTCGCGTCGGCCGTCGTCCCGGCGCAGCCGGTCGACCAGGCGGGGGCCGGTGACCGGGGTTGTAGCAGGTTAGCGCAGCGATGGATATCCCTCTGCGGGAACGGACCGGGACTCTGATGGCGAGCCGCCAGCCCCTACGACACCACGAGTTCAACCTCAGTAGTGTTCGCCAATCAACTTCGAGAGGTTCTGCACGTACTCGTTGCGCTCGAGGGAGGGGTTGTTTTCAGTGACATACCGCAGGGCGGTACTCGCGAATTGCATGCCCTGGGTGATGAATTCCTCTGTGGGGCATACGGCTTTTCTCCCTCCGCTGTCGTTGATGTGGAGAACGTCGCCGTGGATCACGAGATCGATTTCCCCCGGATGTTCGGTGAAGGAAATGCCGCCGTCGGAGCCATTCCGTAGCCGGCGGATGGCATTTTCCAGCACCGACACGAAATCAAGAATTGGTGTGGGTGTTTCGTCAAGAAATACCGTGTCACCTGCCCGTAGTGTGATCGGGTATGTGAAATGGTGATATCGGAGGGAGATCTCACTCAGGCTCTGAAGGTCGGAATTCCGGGATGGGTGAGCCGGAGTTTCGGGGTTTCCGTCCGGGGTGAAGGTTAGTGTCAGCAAAACAGTTTTCCCTTGTGGGGCGCGGTGGGGGAGGCCCGGCCTCGAACCTCCCCCACCGCGGGTTGACGGTTAGATCGGGTGGGCGCTGACCAGGAGTCCGGTTGCCTTGTCCACGATTACCTTGATCGCGGTGGCGTCCCGGTAGTTTTGGTCCACTCCCATTTTGCCAATCTTTTTGTGAAACTCAAGCTCGTAGACATCGCCCGGCCTTACGTTGCCGTGCTTGTCTATGTTTGGAGAGGGTCCCTTTCCTTCGTCCACGGTTCGCTGAAGTGCCTTCATGAGGCCCTCGTCACCCTTCACGACCTTGCCCTCGAACACACCCTTCCGGGGGTCTGCCTTCTGGGCCGCGCCACCGGTACGGTGGCCGTCCTTCACGTGCGCGAATCCATCCCAGTCGTCTGACTTCCAGAGGATCTTCGGCCGCGCTGCCTTCGCGGTGAGGGCAAGACCCTCTACTCCGTTGAAGAGTTTGCCGATGTTATCGCTGTTGGCGGCGGCCAGCCCCGCGGCCTTGCCGAGCTTGGCGGCAGGGATCGGCACGATGGCGGCAGCGGCCCAAGCGCAGGACCCGGCAGTCTTCTTCTCCGCGCATTCCTTGAGGTCGTCGATTCCGACGGCCGCGCTGAAGAAGGGGTAGAGCGGCTCAGTCGCGTGGGTGAGGCTTTCACCGTCATCCACGAAGCACGCTGTGCCGTATCGGTCCCCCGCCATCGGGCAGATGAGCTTGCTCTTGTTCGCCTTCTCCTCGCGGCGCTTCTCCTCCTCCTCAGCCTGACGCTGCACGCCCTCCTGCCGGTACTTCTCGACGAAGCTGCCGAAGGCGTGCCACTTCGCCTGTTCGGCGGCCTCGGCGTCCTTACCCGCAGCGACTGCCGCCTGGTGGGCGTCGTCTGCTGCCTGGTTGGCCATGGCCGCGGAACCCCGGGCAAACGCGTAGGAGAGCTCGGCCCGGCGTGCGGAGTCCTCGGCAGCGGCCGCGTCACGCTCCGCGGCGGCTGCCGCCGAGCGCGCGGTGGAAGCCGCCGCGGTGGCCTTGTCCGCGGAACTCTGAGCGGCTGTCGCAGAGTTCTTGGCGTCCTGGGCGAAGCCGGCCGCGGTGTCCGCGGACTTCTGGGCGCTGGCGGCGGATTCGCGGGCGGCTCCTTCCTCAGCGTTAGCCGTGGCCGAGTACGCGGCGGCCTTCCAGGCGTTCTGCCGCGCGAGGGCCGCCACGGAAGAGGCCTCGGCGATCAGGCCTGCGATCTGATGCCGGTGGGCGGCGGTCTGCTCGTCCTTGACCTGGGCGCTGTGGTACCCGTATTGCACGAATTCACGTACGAGTGCCGGGGGCCCGGACAGGGCTACCCGGGCCGCTGCCTTGACCTCGGACCCGGCATTCGGGTCATTCAGCAGGCTCAGTGTCCAGGCACGCTCGTCGGTCGTCCTTGCTTCGTGTTGCCCTCGCTTGAGGAAGGCGTTCAGCGAGTCCGGGGTGTCGGTTTCGAGAGCCTTGCGACCGGCTGCCTTGACGGAGTCCCCGCCCGCGGAGATGAGGGCGAGGACCTTGACGCGGTTGTCAGTGCGCGCTGCCGCGTATCGGCCGGTGTAGAGGAACTCCCGCATCTGCGGTGCCGACTGGCCCAGTGCGGTGGTAGCGGCGGCCCGCACGGGGGTGGGTTGCTCCGCGGAGTCGGCGATCCGTTCGACCTGGGCGCGGTCGTCGTCGTCGGTAGCCTGCTTCCAGTCGGTGAGTAGGTACTGTCGAACTCCCGCGTCGTCTGCCGCGAGAGCCTCCAGAGCGGCCTCCTTTGCCCACGGGCCGCGATTCTTGGCTGCGGCGAGTGCCACCGAGCGGCCCTTGGCTGCCAGAACTCCGGCATGGGCCGCAGGATTGGCAGCTTCCTGGCTCAGGCGGGCCGCTTCCTCGTCGAGGGCACGGTAGGCGGTGATCGCCTGTGTGGCCTGTTCCTGAAGCTGGTCGGTCGCGAGCTTTGCGTCCTTGGCCCTTTCGATGCCGGCCGTGGTGCGGCCGGCAAGGTCCTCTGCCTCGGCGTCCAGGACGAGTTGGTGGGCCTCCTTCGCCTGGGTGACGGCCGTCTCGGCGGCATCGGCCGCGGTCTTGGCTTCAGCGGCATACTTGCGGGCTTCGGCTGCCGCCTGGCTTGCCTGCCCGGCGAAGTCGGCAGCGCGCCTGGCCTCCGTGGCTGCCTTCCTTGCGTGCTCGGCTGCCGATCGCGCGGCCTTTGCCGCAGTGACCGCGGCGCTGCGAGCCTTGGCGGCCAGGGCGGCTGCTTGAGTGGCGGCCCGCGTGGCCTCGGCGGCGTGACGGCGTGCCTGATCGGCTGCGATCCTCGCGTCGCGAGAGTCGACCCCCGCTGAGGCCGCATGCCTGTCGGCGTCCGTTGCGGCTTGCGCGGCATCGGTGGCATCGCCGGCCGCGTCCTTGGCCGCCGTGGCCGCGTTCTGCGAAGCCTGCGCGGCCTCGACCGCCCGGTCCAGGGACTTGGCGGAGTCCTCTGCCGCCGCCGCTGCCGCGTCGGCTTCGTCGGCGAGCTTACGGGCATCGGATGCCTTGTCCGCGTTGCCCCATGCATCGAAAGCCGCGTTGTGCGCGCGGTTCGCCGCGTTCGAGGCGCCGATGGCCGCGGCCGAAGCCTGGGAGGCCGCAGCTGCCGCGACCCGGGCGGCCTGGCTGGCGGCACGCGCGGAACTGATGGCCTGCTGCGCGGCGGCGGATGCCCGCCGCGCAGCGTCGGCGGCCGTGGCGGCAGCGGCTGCCGCCCTGAGCGCGTCAGCGTGTGCCAGCCGCGTCTCCTCGGCAGCGTTCTGTGCGGCCGCCTTCGCTTCCTGTGCGGCCTTCACCGCCCTCTGCGAGCTGGTCTCGGCAAGCTTTGTCGACCGCTCCGCCTGCGCCCCGGCCGCCTTCGCCTGCTCGGCGAGCTGCGCGACGGTGGCGTACTCCTGATCGCGGCTCCGCGCGATGTACTGGCCGGAGTCGATGAACTCCTGGAGTTCGGCTGGGGTGCCCTTGAGGGCGCTCTTCGCCGCGGCCTGCATGGCCGGGCCGCCGATGCTCAGCAGAGCCATGGTCGTCACGCGGTTGTCCGTGTTGCGGACGTGGTGCTGGCCGGATTCGAGGAAGGCCCGGACAGCGTCGGGGGAGCCCTGGAGCGCCTTCTTGCCCTCGGCCTGGACCCCGGGACCGCCTGCGCTCATCGCGGCGAGAACCTCGACGCGCCGGTCCTGGGCAAGAGGTGCCTGCCAGCCCTTCTGCAGGAAGGTACGTACGGCCTGCGGATCAGCGGACTGGAGGGCAGCACCTGCGGCTGCCTGTACGGCGACTCCACCGACACTGATCATCGAGTAGGCGTCGGCCCGGTCGTCCGTCCTGCGGAACACCGGTTCAGCGGCGAGGAACTTGTCGATGTCCTGGTTCGTCCCGGTCAACGCGGCCTCGGCCGCTGCCTTGACTCCCGGCCCGCCTGCCATCCACAGCTCCACGACGCGCCCGCGGGCCGTCTGGGGAGGCAGTTCCTCCTCGTCCGCCGCTGTGGCGCTAGTCGAACCGAGGGCTCCCACGAGGAGCGCAGTCGACACAAGAGTCGCGGCCGTGACCCGTAGCCGGCGCCAGGCCGTCGTGTAGGGCCTCGTCACGCCCCGGGGGCGCGGACCAATTTTCACTTGAATGTCCTTGATTGCTGTTCGAAAGGCGAGCGCAGGAAACGCTCGGGTGCGGCTTCCACGGCGCTGGGTGGTATCGCGATCGGGCGGGCGATCGAGCGTGACTCGGGCGGCACGACCGACGACCGAGGCCTGCCGTGTCCGCCATGCAGGCCGTCTCTCCGGCGGGCCGTTCGCACCGCAGCAACGCAGAACGTGCGCGTCGCTCCGTCGGCCCTGTCCGGCCGCGTGTGCGCCGACGCCGGATGGCGCCCCGCCCGCTACGGGATGGACGGTGACGCCACCCGGCGGTTGGCCTGGATGGGCGTCCTTGCGGTGCCTTCACGCAGGGACGCCCATCGTTGGGTGTGTCAGGAGATGAACGTGGCCGTGGTGGCCAGGACGCCGGCGGCCGCGGGTAGGCCCTGCAGCGGCACCGTCGCCGTGGTGGCCCAGGTGCGGTCGGGGCGCCGGACCGTGTGGACGAGCTTGCCGTCGCTGGTGGTGACGGTGACCTGGAGCTCTCCGTTGACGGCGGCCGCGGAGACTGCCTTGGCCGTCACCGTGCCCAGGACGTCCTTGAGGTCACCGAAGGTGTCCCACGACCCGTTGCCCTTGCGGATGGTGTGGTACTGACGGGTGCCGTTGTCGGTGGCGACCACGAAGTGCATATCGTCGCCGGCGCCCGCCATGCTGATCGAGGTGATCGGCCCAGTGCCGCTGGCTGCCTGCGCGACGTTGCCCCAGCTCGACCAGGTGCCGTTGCTCTGGCGGATGCTGTGGTACGGCTTCCCGCCGCTGACGAGGCCGACGTGGAGCTCGCCCTTGACAACGCCGGTCGCCGCGGCGGTCACGCCGGAGACGGACCCGCTGGAGACGTCGCGGAAAGGCACCCAGTGGCCGGTGGCGTTGCGGAAAGTGTGGAACGCCTTGCTGTCGGCGACGGCCACGACGTGCAGGTCCAGGCCGATGGAGACAGCCGTGACCTGGGTCAGGTTACCGAGGCCGTTGGCCACCGAGAACACGTCGCCGAAGGCACCCCAGCTCCCGTCGTGCTTGCGGACGGTGTGGAAGAGCCCGCCGTTGTTGCTGATGGCGAGCACGTGGGTGTCACCGTTGATACCCGCGACGGCGGAGCTGCGGATGCCGTTCAGGGGACTGGCCTTCAGCTGGACGTCGGTGAACCCGGTCCACGAGCCATTGGACAAGCGGGTGCCCTGGTAGAGGCTGCTGCCGGACTGAACCGTAGCCACCGTCTTCCAACCCGGGGCCTTCGCGCGGTGTACGTCGATCCATTCGCCCAGTCCGTCGACCCGGGTGCTGTGCGCACCGGTTCGCGTCTCGGCGCTGTCGAGGCAGCCGCCCTGCAGGGCGCGGCTCACGAGGCCGACAAGGGCCGGCTTCCCGTTCTCCGTACGCAGGGCCGGGCCGCCGGCGTCACCCTGGCAGACGGGGGCGTCCGCGGGAGTCTTCGGGGCGACGTCGAATCCCGTGGCGACCGGAGAAGCGACGGTGAAGACGGCCTTGTGGTTCGTGAAGGGGCGCCACTCGGTCTTGGTGCGACCGAAGCCGGCGACGGTCAGCGCCTCGCCCGCGGCAGGGGCGG
>NZ_JBHWMB010000021.1:114402-122035 GCF_042730015.1 Streptomyces sp. NPDC059957
GGGTAATGCCGGTCGTGGGCTTGGCCAGGCGCGCCAAGACGAGGTCGCGGTCGGTGCGCGGTGCCAGTTCGACGACCTCGCTCGTCTGCGTGCCGAAGGTGACCGTGGTCTTCTCCTGCGGGGCGCCGGCGGCGACCTCGATGGACTCCGCGGGCTTGTCGGCGAAACAGCTCTTGGCGGTGAGCACCCAGTCCGTGTCGACGAGCACTGCGGTGCAGGAGCGCTTGCTGTCGCCGACGTCCACCGTACCGGCGAAGGCGAGCTCAGGCAGCGGCGTCAGGGGCGCGGCCGGGCCGCTGGTGACGCGGAGCTCGGCGAGGACGGACTGCTTGCGGCCGGACGAATGGTCCGACTCGCCGACGGGCCTGACCGAGTCCTTGGGCACGTTGACCGTGGTGGTGTTGCCCTCCGCGGTCAGCTTGGCCTGGATGGCGACATCTTCGGTCCATATACCGAAGGCGGTGTCTATCTCCAAGGCCAGATAGCCGTCAGGGCGTAGGGCGTCGAAGCAGAAGTTGCGGCCGCCGGCCACCCGGGACTCCACCATGATGTCCCACGGCTTGTCACAGGCGATCAGGAGCAGACCACCGTTGCCGCGCTTGAGGTTGACGCCCTGCTCCTGCAGGATCTGGGCGGCCCCCGGGTAGGCCGACTCCTCGACAGCGTACGGTGCGGCACTGGTCTCCGTGCCGGCCATGACCATGGAGGGCACCGCGGCGGCGGGCGGGACGGCTGCGACGGCGCCGAACAGGGCGGCGACCACGGCCGATGACCCAAGCGCGTTGAGAGCGCGAATTCTCACGAATGTTCCTTTGTGGTGCTGCAAACCAACGAGGTGCAGCATGAAAAATGTGGTGAGGCGGATAGAACGCCTGCGTGAACGTACAACATGCAAGGGACGATCACTCACTGAGGGTGAGGGAGGAAGGGACAGGTCCCTGGGGAGTACGTTGCGGGCGATGGTCCAGCCTCGATCTTCGCGACGGGACGTCGGATTCTCCGGCGGCCCGTTTCGGGTTGCCGGGCGAGTGATGGTCGGGTTGGGGCTCGGCTGTCGCGTCGGGTGGGCGCCGCGTTCCATGGCGCCCGTCAGGGGTTCTGCTCGTCGGGTCGGGCGCGCACTGCTGGAGGAACTGTTTACCGCCCAGGCTCTGACGGCCCCATGGACCCTTTGCCTGATGACGACGGACCTGGCCAAGGCGGGAGCGGCTGAAGTCCTGGACGAAGGTGTCCGGCGTCGAAGGCGTCTTGCAGCCAGGGTTTGGTGTTGACCGATTGACCACGCTGTTGCCCGTCTGCAGCTCGACCTGTCACGACCGCCTCTGTCCCAGAGCTCTGCGCAGGTCACGCCGAATCCTGTAGCAACGCCTGTGTTCGGTCTCTACAGTCGCCGCATGGCCACCGAGGACGAGAATCCAAGCCAGCGTGACATCACTGCGATACTCAAAGACCAGACCAGACCAGTGCCTGCAAGGCAGCGCGCGACGCCATTGCTGACGGCGGCGAGGTCATGCTCTACGACGGCCAGGCCCCGCATTGGATGGTCTTTGGCATCACTGCGACAAGGCTGAGGAGGTCGTTGAAGATCGGTCTGATGACCCTCGGCCTTGACGAGACCGTCGAGATCCTCCGTCCTCGGGACCGCGATGAGCAACTGCGTACCGGCAACATCGTTGCAGCAGACCGGTCTTGGTTCTTCACCCTGTACTTCGACGCCACCGGGACCGAGCTCCTGGCGTGCAGCGGCGTCAAGAACGAGCGCCCCTCACGGAGGGACGGTCAGAAGCTCCAGCTCTAGAGGCCGCCACCGTTGTCCACCGCAGACGCTGCGAGGCGGGCAACCCCTTGCAGCACTGCCAACAGGTCATCGTCGGTCATGTCGTCTCCGTCTTCGGACCGGAGGCGCGTGGTCCAGATGCCTGCGAGTTCTCCGAGTTCGGCGGAGCTCGCGTTGGCCAGTGCTCGGGTCAGCCGCTGCGGCAGAGCGAACACCTCAACGCCATCGTTCAAGGGGGCGGCGACCCACTTCGGCCACGCCCACCCAAGGAGTTATTCGACCGGTGGGGCCTCGGCCGAAGGCTCCTGGAAGTACATGTCCCATTCGGCGATGGCACTGTCCGGCTCAATGAAACGGCAGGTCACTGACTCAAAGGCCTCACCAGGTCCCCGCAGGCGCGTTGCAGCAGCTGTCTCGTCGTCGGCGGCGAGGAAGAACACTATGTCGTGGGCCATCTGAGCATGATGGCAGCCCGCCGAGCTGACGCAGGTGACGGATATCGAGGCCAGGTGACATCTGTCTCGACCAGTCACATGCGGCTGAAACCCCGCTCTGGACTGCACGACTTCTGTCAGTGGCCTCTGTCAGGATGCCCCGGTCAACATCGTGATCAGGAGAGACCATGGGTACTTGGGACGTCGGCCCCTTCGACAACGACACCGCAGCGGACTTTGGCGGTGACCTTGATGAGGTAGCTGCAGGCGAACGTGAGGGCATCGTCCGGAGTGCTCTCACACGTGTGATCGACACCGCGGCTTACCTCGAAGCACCCGAATCCGAGGTAGCCGTAGCCGCGGCCGCGCTCGTCGGGGCGCAGTGCCCCGGGGGTGAGCCGGCCGATCCAATCTATGGGCCGGAAGAGCCCCTCCCGGATCTCACTGGCCTGCGCGATCTCGCTCTCCAGGCCCTCGACCGCATCATGACCGAACCGTCCGAACTGATGGACCTATGGGCCGAGTCAGATGGCGGGCCCTGGCGCGCGAACATCCGTCGCCTGCAGAACGTGCTCCTGCCAAAACCATCGGGAGAACAGCTCAGCCTGGTTTGACCCGCACCCGTCCTACCGGAAGGTCCCTATGAGCTGGGATGTCCTTCTCATGCGTCTACCCGCCGACGTCACCTCTGTACACGAGATCCCCGCTGACTACACCCCGGAGCCGCTCGGCCGGCGTGACGACGTACTCGCAGCTGTGACTCAGGCTTGCCCCGAAGCTGACCTCTCGGACCCAGCCTGGGGCGAGCTTTCCGGCCCGACTTGGTCCGTCGAACTCAACATCGGGTCGGAAGATCCGGTGGACTCGATCATGCTCCACATCCGGGGCTCCGGCGGCGACGTGGTGACGGACGTCTTCCGTCTCGCCGAGGCTCTGCGGTGCAAAGTGCTCGACTGCGCGAATGGGGACCTGATAACCCCTGGGCATACGTCAGGCTGGGAGGCATTCCAGGAGTACCGGGATCGAGCGCTCGGACCCTCTCAGTGATACCCCCTGGTCGCAGCACTAGCATCCGGTCCATGCACCCTGAATCCCGATCGAGCCTTGATGGCCTGCTCCCGCCCGGTCGGATGGTCACATCCGATGAAGGCGACGGAGATCAACAGCCCTTGTGGCTCAGTGACGGGCCAGCCGCGCCTGAGCTTTGGACGCGGATGCACACCGAACACGCACGTTGCGGCTTGTGGCCGCTGCTCCTCGACGCGCTGGACCCGAACGATGACGAGTTCCGCCCTTGGGGGTCCGGGGAGGTCTTCCCTGAGCAGATGTCCTCCCCGGCAAGCCATGATCCTGCCGGCCTCCTCGCACAGTGGTGGGCGACCTACACGGCCGTCGATGAAGACGACGACATGCTCGACGTCAAAAGGCGCCTCGCTGTCACGGCCCCCTTCGGACAGGTATGGCCCGGCCTTGCGGCCAGCCGGGACACGGTAACGAACCCTGAGCAACTGGCCTCAGAGTTCGCGGAGGCGTTCCTCACCGACTGCCCGCGGACACGTCTTGGACTGGTTGCCGCTCCGTCCGGTGCCGAAGCTCTGACAGCCGTGGGCTGGGCCGGCCCCTGCAACTACGAAAACGACACCGCGAAATTCTCTGCGGTCGTCCGGGATTGGGAACACCGATTCGGTGCCCGTGTCGTCGCGGTCGGGTTCTCCACGCTGCACCTCAGCATCGCCACGCCACCGGTGAGCGAGCATGAGGCTCTGCTGGTTGCAGCCGAGCACTTTGCGTTCTGCCCTGACAACATCTGGCAGGGCAGCAGACCGTACACACTGGCCGCGTATGCCGAGCGGATCACTGGCGCCCACCGCTGGGATTTCTGGTGGGACTGATCCGGCACTCGCTGGGTGCGAGCTCGCTGGCGCATCTGATTGGTGGCGACGGAGTCGGTCATCGGGGGCGGCGGGGCAGTGGGGTGACGGCGCGGGCATCGTGAAGGGCGGCGCGCAGGAGGCCGTTGTCGATGCTCAGGCGTTGGATGGCGGCGATGGCGAGTTCGAGCTGTTCGGCGAGGTCGCGGTTGTCCCGTCGCAGCCGGGCATTGCTGGCCTGGACTTTGCTGTAGGCGTCGGCTGCCGTCGTGCCCCTTGGCGTGCGCACGATGGCGGCGAGCGCGGCACAGATGTCTGGGTAGTTGCGGCGCAGGTTGTGTTGGCGAGGCCGAGGCGGGTGGCGAGGGCCAGCACGCTCGGGCGTCGGCCGGTCTCGGAGGTCAGGCTGTCGATGGCGGCGTGGACGTCAATGCGGCTCGGCAGTGGGTGGCGGTGGGCGGTCACTGGGCGGTCCTGTTGGCGGTGAGAAAGGCGTGGATCGCGTCGCGGCGCCGGGCCAAGCCGGCGTGCAGCAGCGGTGGGAGGACGGGGCGGGCGCGGAGTCGGTGGTCGATGCGGTCGGCCTCGGCGGCAAGGGCGGTGGTGTTGTCGGTGGTCAGCGCAACGTTGCGGGATTCCAGCGGTTGGCAGTCGTGCGGGACTGGACCCGCTCGCCCTCCGGGGGTGGAGCGGGGTCGGCACAGCGCCTTGTCCGGGTTGAAGACACAGGTGACGTAAGTGCCGGGGTAGACCTCGGGGTTGTGGCGGGCCAGGACGCGCAGCAGGCGCGCCGGGTCGGTGACGACGGAGCCGGTGAACCCGGTGCGGTGGTGGAAGTCGGCGAGCCGGGTGGCTGCCTCGTGGGCTGCGGGGCCGCTCAGGTCGTGCTGGTGGTCAGTGGTCAGGGCCAAGAGGTGTTCGCTGCGCTGCGTGGACTGTTCGGCTTCGACCTCGGCGCGGAAGCCGGAGTCGCTGGTGCCGGCGTAGCCCTCGAACATCTGGATGCCGAGGTGGCGATACTGGACGGCTCCGGCGATGACGCCGCCGGGGCGGCGGGCGATGTACCAGGCCAGGGTGCGGCGGAACTGCCGCGCGGTCAGGTTCCAGGGCTCTCCGTTGACCTCGGGGATCGAGTCTGGGAGCCGGTACTGATGGCAGTAGGCGTTGATCCAGGTGATCACGCGGTTGATGAGCTCGTTGCTGGAGCGCAGTGTCATCGCTCCGGCCCGGATGCGTTCTGCCGGGTAGAGGCTGCGCAGGAGCAGGTCGGTGTCGGGCGGCTGGAGGAGTTCGAGGACGGCGACAGCGCGAGCGGCCGGGGCGCCGATGATCCAGGTCGCGATGGTGCCGGCGGGGTCGCTCTCGCCCTTGAAGGCGAGGCTGGTGATCGTCCACCGGTAGCGGTGGCCGGAGCCGTCGAGCAGAGCGTGGATGCTGCCGCGGCGCAGGTGCTTGATCTCGGAATCGCGCATCCCCGACAGGTAGGCGATCAGGATGTAGCAGGCGCCTTGGAGCAGGCGGGCCAGCTCGAAGGTGTTGAACCGGGACCGTGCGCTCTTGTGCTGGTGCCTGGCGGGCTCGTCGGCGGAGAGGTGGGGCCAGACGGTGGAGAGCTGAGGTCGGGGGGCTTGCCATCCGGGACGGCCGGTTGCCTCGTGGGCGCGGTAGGCGTCGAGCGTGGTGAGGATGTCGGGGGCCAGCTCGTCGATGATGCGTAGGCACCAGGCCAGGAGCGAGCCCATGACGTGTTCGGGGATGCGGTGGGTGGTGTTCTCGGCGCGGGCTCGGCGGGTGCTGTTGCCCCACTCCTCGCAGTCCAGAGGGTTGACGGTGAGGTGGTCGCCGGGCAATACCGTGCGGTAGCGGTAGAGCAGGCGGACTGCACTCTGGGCGACTTCGCGGCTGGCTTCGCCGGGTAGCACAGTATGTAGGTGCAGTGCGTAGGCGGCGAAGTCGTCGAGGGTCAGGTCGGCCAGGCGGGGCTGTCCGAGGCGGGCGGCGACCCAGTGGGTGAAGCGGAGCTGCTCGGTGAAGTGCCGACGGATCGACATCATCTTCGGCCGCGGCTCGTGGGGCGGCAGCGTGCCGGAGAGCATCACCGCGAAGAGGTCCTTCAAAGCGCAGACGAAGGGCTCCGGCGCCCGGGTGAAGTCGAGTCGGGTGGCCGCTTGCTGGCGCTGTAGGAGCGCCGGGGCCAGGAGCCAGGTGGGGTCTTCGTAGCGCGCGGTGTCTTCCAGGCGGTGACCGGGGGCCAGCGGACGGCCGGCGAGAACAAACCGGCTCCCGCCGCTTTCCTGAGGTACGGGTGTGGGTTGGTCAGGGCTGCTGCCATGGTTCCTCCACCAAGTCGAGGTCGGCGTCGTGATCAGGTGAGGAGGTGGCCTCGCGGACCTGCTCGGGGGTGAAGCGGCTGAGGACGTCGTGGCGGATCGCCGCGAACGCAGGCCCGTACCGCTGCCACCACACCTGGTCGTCCATCTGCCGGCGCCGCTGGTCCATCGCTTTCAGGAGGGCGAGCAGGCGGGGAAGGTGGGCTGGGGTGATGACGCAGTTGCCGCAGTGGAAGCAGTCCAGAAACGACGCACGGCAGGCGCGACCGGTGACCGGATGGTTCTCGGCGTCCCGGCAACCGGACCAGGGGCCCTCTGTGATGTCTGCCGGGCTGAGGACGCTGTCGGCGAGGATCTCGGGCCGGCCCGCACGGTCGGCGAGACGACGGTGGGCTTCAAGTGCGGCCTGCTCGGCGTCCGCCAGGGCGTCGGCCATCACCTCGTGCGCCCACTCCACCGTGGACGGGTCCTCACGCAGGTAGTTCCGGAACAGCACCGGGACGGTGTTGCTCCGGGCCGCCGATGGCAGATGCCCGCCCATCTGCCGGGTGCGGCGGGCCTCCACGCTGGTGCGGATCCGTCTGAATGCCACCGTCATCGGAGCCCCGGCGTCATCAGTGAGGCCGTGGCGGTCGACCCAGGCGGACATCGGGAGCCCGGCCGTCATCGCGCTGCGAAACGGATTGCCGTGCTGGTCTCCGAAGTACACGCCGCGGAAGAACGCCCAGAACCACTGCGGATCGCTCGCCCGACTCCGGCTGGGCGCCATCAGGCCGTGCAGCAACAGGTAGAGCCCGCCGGGATGCCGCAGTTCCTGTCCGGGAGGGCCGATCTCCCACAACACCGACTCATGCCAGCGCCGGGCTCCTCGCCGCCGCTTGGTCAGCACCACCTCGACCGCCTTGCCCTCCACGACCTGGTGCTCGGCAGGAAGCTCCTTGATCGTCTCGATGTTGCGCCCGCTGACGGCAGCCATCAGCACGAGCATCCCCGGCAGGTCGTCGCTCATCGGGAAGAGCATCCGGCCCGCCGCCCGAGTATCGTGCAGGCGCTCCAGTCGGCCGCCCTCGGCTACAGTCCGCAACCGCTCCGCCTCCGGCCCGCCGTCCGGGGCGGCAAGCAGAGCCCTGCCCTGTGCGATCCGTTCGCGCATCGCGGCCACATCCGCACGGGCAGCGGCCACCAGGCGCCGGAGCTCACCCTGCGAGTAGCCGGACGTGC
>NZ_JBHWMB010000022.1:0-37975 GCF_042730015.1 Streptomyces sp. NPDC059957
GCCCCGCCACGTGCACAAGGTCAGTGCTTGAAGACGTCCTTGACCTTCTCCTTGGCCTCGCGGGCATCGCCCTTGGCCTGCTCCGCACGGCCCTCGGCGGTCAGCCGCTCGTTGCCCGTCAGGCGCCCAGCGGTCTCCTTGAGCTTGCCCTTGGCCTGCTCGCCCTTCGCCTCGGTCTTCTGCTCACCAGACACAGCCGATCACTCCCTACTTACGCGGAAAAGTCTTACCGAACCCCGTATGGCCACGGGGCGCCCTCGTAAACACATCGGTCACACCGGGGGCGGTGGGATCTTCGTTTTGTGATCTCGCGTATGTCTCCCGTTTCGGGGTATCCGGCTGGCAGCAGCCGTGTGGCTTGCTCAGGATGAGGGTGGCGATATGCCTGCTGTGGTGCCCAAAGACGAGTTGCTGGTCGGCGGTCCGATCCTGTCGGCCATGGCCTTGGACGGCAGTGAACCGATCGCTGGGGCCAGGCGTGCTGCCAGTGGTTTCATGACCGAGGTGCAGGCCGTTCACGGGCTTCCGGTGTCGGACCGTGCGATGACCATGGTGGAGCTGGTCGTCAGCGAGTTGGTGACCAACGCCTACAAGTACGCGCCCGGGCCGTGTCTGCTGGAGTTGGAGGTACGCGCCGGTGTCGTGGAGATCAGCGTGTGGGATACCGCCGCGCAGCTACCCGCGGTGAGCGCGGCTGATCCGAGCCGGATCGGGCAGCACGGCTTGGAGATCGCGATGGCGGTCTGCCGCAGTTTCGAGGTGCGGCGCGAGCCCGTGGGCAAGCGAGTGAAGGTCACGATAGGGCTGGCCGACGACCCCGGCGGGGACCAGGCCGGACGCCTCTTCTGACGATGGTGGCCTGCTTCAGTGGCCGGTGGCGGGTCAAGCACCCCTGCCGGGCCAAAGGAAGACTTGTCCTCGCGGGAGGGTTTGTTCGGACCCGTGGCGGTTAGGCGCCGCGTATGGTGCGAATCGGGTACACGATGATGACCGAGCAGGCCGGGCCGCGCGAGCTGGTCTCGCACGTGGTGGGAGCGGAGCGGGCGGGGTTCGACTTCTCCGTCATCTCGGACCACTCGTTCCCCTGGCTGGAGTCGCAGGGGCACGCCCCGTACGCCTGGAGCGTTCTCGGAGCGGCGGCGCAGGCGACCTCCCGGATTCCGCTCATGACGTACGTGACCTGCCCGACTTTCCGCTACCACCCGGCGGTCGTCGCGCAGAAGGCGGCCACGATGCAGGCCCTGTCCCGGGGGCGGTTCCGGCTCGGGCTGGGCTCGGGCGAGAACCTGAACGAGCACATCGTCGGCGCCGGCTGGCCCGCCGCACACGTCCGCCTGGAGATGCTGGAGGAGGCGGTCGACATCATCCGGCGGATGTTCGCCGGCGGGGACGTGAGCCATCACGGCGCCCACTTCGACGTCGAGAACGCCAGGCTCTGGGACCTCCCCGACGAGCCGCCTCCGCTCGGGATCGCCGTCTCCGGCCCCCGCTCCTGCGAGCTCGCCGGCCGGTACGGCGACCTGGTGATCGCCACGGAACCGAAGCGGGATCTCCTGCAGCAGTTCGACGCCCACGGCGGCGCGGGCAAACCCCGCGTCGGCCAGCTCCCGGTCTGTTTCGACACCGACCGCGACGCGGCGGTGGCCCGCGCGCACGACCAGTTCCGATGGTCCCTCGGCGGCTGGAAGGTCAACACCGAACTTCCGGGCCCCGCCGGCTTCGAGCAGGCCTCGCAGCACATCCGGCCCGAGGACGTCGCCGAGGCCATCCCCTGCGGCGACGAGGTGGACGCCTTCGTCGAGGCGGTACGCCCGTACGCGGAAGCCGGATTCACCGAGGTCGCCCTCGTCCAGATCGGCGGCGACCGGCAGGAACCGTTCCTGGACTGGGCCGAGGCCAAGCTCCTGCCCGCGCTACGGAGTCTCTGAGGAGGCCGTGACCATGAACCGTGCCGCGCTCTTCGATGTCGACGGCACCCTCACCGACACCAATCACCTCCACGTCGTCTCGTGGTGGGAGGCGCTTCGCCAGAGCGGACACCAGGTGCCCATGCATGCTGTCCACCGGGCGATCGGCCTGCCCGGCGAAGACCTCCTCGACCACCTGCTGGGCGAGGACCCGGACCGCGCCGACGATGACCGGATGAGCGCTGCCCACGACACCCTCTACGCCACCTACTTCGACCGGCTCCTCGCCTTCGACAAGGCTGCGGAATTGCTCCGCGCTCTGTCGAGGGACGGATGGAAGGTCCTCCTCGTCACCTCGGCCAACGACCGGGAACTCAAGGCCCTTCGTGCGGCCATCGGAGCGGACGATGCCATTGCCGACACCGCGACCTCCGACGACGTCGAGCAGGGCAAGCCCGCACCCGACCCCGTCCGGCACGCCCTCGAACTGGCGAAGGTGCCGCCCGGCCGAGCCGTGTTCGTCGGTGACTCCGTTTGGGACATGAAGGCGGCCCACCGGGCCGGCGTAACCCCCGTGGGCCTGCTGTGCGGGGGGATTCCACGGGAGGACTTGGAAGGTGCCGGAGCGGTCGCCGTCTACGACGGCCCGGCCGATCTCCTGGCCGGCCTCGGTGACAGTCCGTACGCGCGGATACCCACCTGAACCACAGGGCCTCGTTGCCTGAATTGACAGGCAGCGAGGCGGACAAGGGCCGTCAGAGGCGCTGGGCGCGATGGAGCAGGCCGTGTGGGCCGCCACGGGACCGCAGAGCGGCCCGCGCGGCGTTCGCACCCGGCGCACCGTGGACTCCTCCGCCGGGGTGGGCGGCGGCGGAGGCCAGGTAGAGGTTCTTCACCGGGGTCTCGGGTCGTCCGGTTCCGGGGGTGGGTCGGAAGATCAGCTGTTGGTGGAGGGCGGTGGTGCCGTTGTTGATGGCGCCGCCCCGGAGGTTCTCGTTCATGGACTGGAGGGTGGTGGGGGAGAGGATGCGGCGGGCGCCGATCAGTGCGCGGAAGCCAGGCGCGAAGCGCTCCACCTGCGCCTCGATGCGGTCGGCCATGGCTTCCTGTTCGCGGGTGTCCCAAGTGCCGGTGATGCCGTCGGGGCCCGCGTCGGCGGTGATGTGCTGCGGCAGGTGGGTGTAGGCCCAGGCCGATTCGGTGCCCGCGGGTGAGCGGGTGGGGTCGGCGGTGGTCATCTGGCCGAAGAGGGCGAACGGCTGGTCGGGCACGTGTCCCATGGCGATCTGCGAGGCGAAGCGGGTGAGACCGTTCACGCCGTCGGCCACGTGGACGGTTCCCGCCCCGGCCGCGCGCGGTGCGCTCCAGGGCACGGTACCGGTCAGGGCCCAGTCGACCTTGAAGGTCGCGAAGTCCCACTGGAAGCGTTCCAGGTCCCGCAGAAGGCTGGAGGGCAGGTGTTCCTCGCCTACGAGGTCGCGGTAGAGCGCCGGCGCCGACGTGTCGGCGAGTACGGCCCGGCGCGCGTCGACGGTTTCCCCGCCCGCTGTCCTGACCCCGACGGCAGTGCCGCCCCGTACGACGACGGACGCGACGCGTTCCCCGCAGCGCAGGACGCCACCACGGCTCCGCAGTCGGCTCACGAGCGCATCGGTCAGGGCGCCGGCGCCGCCGACGGGGACGGGGAAGCCGTGGCTCTGGGCGAGCATCGACATCATCCAGCCGAAGCCGCCACTGCCCGCCGCCTCGGGGGCCAGGTCGGCGTGGAGGGCATTGCCCGCCAGCAGCAGCCGGCCTCCTTCCCCGGCGAACTCCTCCTCGCCCAGGCGGCGCACCGGCAGGGCCAGCTGCCGTGCCAGTCGCAGTCCTCCGGAGGCGCGGAGCTTCACGGCCACGCGGAGTCCGGACCGGACCGGCGGGAAGGGCGTGAACAGGGCCTGGACGAGGTCCGGCCCGATCCGGCTCCACGTCCGGTACATGTCCTGCCAGGACTCGCCGTCAGAGGGCGCGAACCGCGCGAGCCCCGCGCAGGTGTCCTGCACCCGGCGCTCCAGGACCGCGCACCGCCGATCCAGCAGGGGGTGGGCCAGTACGGAGGGGGCGTGGCTCCAGCGCAGGCCCTCCGCGGCGAGGTCGAGACGGGCCAGGACCGGGGAGGCGGCGGCGAGGGGATAGAAGGCGCTGAAGACGTCCGAGACGTAGTCCGGGTGCACCCCGCGATCGCTGCGCACGGCGCCTCCGGGCTCCTCCTGGGCTTCCAGAACCTCTACGGTCCATCCGGCGTCGACTAGCAGGTTCGCGGCGACGAGGCCGTTCGGCCCGGCCCCGATCACCACCGCGTCAGGCACGGAGCACCTCGGCCGGCTGCTGTTCCACGACCCTGGCCAGGCGGGCCAGCATGCCCCGGTGCCGGAGCTGAAGGGCCGCCTCGCTCACGGGGTTGTGCAGGGCCCCTCCCAGGCCGCGCAGGGGGTGCTCGTCGCAGACGATGAGGGTTTCCTCGCCCCAGGGCCTGAGCTCGAGGAAGATCCTTGCGGTGCCGACGGCCTTGAAGGACGCCTCCAGCTCCAGTTCCTTGCCGGGCTCCTGGTGGCGGACGGTGGTGATGCCCTCGACGGACCACGGCCCCAGCCGGACCGTGTACCGCAGCCGGGACCCCGGGGCGGGCCAGGTGTGGTCGAGCGGCGTGGACTCGGACGGGCCCACGACCCATTCGCCATAGAGGTTCGCGTCGGCGAGTACGGCCCACACCATATGCGGGGAACGCCGGATGAGTTGATGACGAACGGCCATGGGAACTCCTCCTACTGCCGGAACCACACGGACTGCCGGAACCACACGGACGGGGCTGCGCAGCGCCGGGCAGCACGCGTACGGGGCGAGGGCCCTCCCGGGCGGGCACCCTTAACGATCGGGAGCCAAGGACGTTCCTGAGCTCCCCCTCAGCGGATCCTCGTCGCAGACGTGATCCTCCCTCGCGATGTGCGTTGGCCCGGTCGTAGTGCGCGTACCCAGGTCAGGCCCCATCACGCGACCCAGGCCGGACGTTCTTGTCGCAGGTCCCTCCCCCCGACACCTACCGCCGCCCGAGGCGTCGAAGCTCTGTTCCGGGGACGAACGCGCGAGGAGCGGGGTGGGGGAGTGGGAACGAGCACCGCGGGTAAATGCCCGATATGCCCCACAAAGAGCCATGTGAGCCTTCGGACGGGCGGGGTGAGCCGTGAGGCTGCGTACGAGTCGCCCCGACCGACCCGGATGTACGCGCCTGCGCGCCGGGAGCGGGTTCCGGTACGTCGATCCCGAGGGGCGTCGCGTCACGGATGACGCGGAGCGGACCCGCATGAAGGCTCTGGTCATCCCTCCGGCTTGGCAGGATGTCTGGGTCTGCCCCTGGGGGAACGGGCATATCCAGGCGATGGGAACGGACGCCGCCGGGCGGCGTCAGTACCTCTATCACGAACGGTTCCGCGAGCTGCGTGAAGCGTCCAAGCACGATCACGTCCTGGAGGTGTCCGCGCGTCTGCCGTTCTTGCGCAAGGCCGTGGAGGAGGACCTACGCGGGCGGGGACTGGTGCGGGACCGTGTGCTCGCCTGCGTGGCGCGGCTGCTTGACCTCGGCTTCTTCCGGATCGGGGGCGCCGCGTACCGGCGCGACCATGAGGCGTACGGCCTGACCACACTGCTGCGGGAACACGCGCGCTGCGCACGGGGGCAGGTCCGCTTCGACTTCCCGGGCAAGTCGGCGCAGCAGCAGGTCCGGTCGATCGAGGACCCGGCCTCCTTCGCGGTGGTGCGTGCGCTTCTCCGGCGGGATGACCGCCCCCAGCTCTTCGTCTACCGGCAGGCGGGAACCTGGCGCGACGTACGCGCCGAGGACGTGAACGAATATCTGCGGGACAGGGCGGGCGCCGATCTCACCGCGAAAGACTTCCGCACATGGCACGCGACGGTTCTCGCCGCCGTGGCACTCGCCGTGTCCGAGGACATGGCCGGAGCTCCGCCCGCCCGTCGGCGGAGCGCGGAGGCGCGGGCGGTGCGTGAGGTGAGCCACTACCTGGGCAACACGCCGGCGGTCTGTCGCGCGTCCTACATCAACCCGCGCGTGGTGGAGCTGTTCGAGAACGGCGTCACGATCCGGCCCGCGCTCGATGCGCTCGGCGCGAGCGCCGCAGAGGGAGACCCTGCGACTCACGGCGCCGTCGAGGACGCAGTACGTCGGCTTCTCGGTTAGGGCCGTCGTGACCCATGGCATCGGTCACGGAGGGCTGCACCGTGTCCCGGTCGATCACGTAGCCGGCGCGTATCAAGCTCAGAGGCAGCCTGTACGACGACGCGATCCGCAGCCGGCAGCCGACGACGGGGCATTCGCACCCTGACTCCACGGAAATGATCAAGGGCGGGGAGCGTTTGGAAATCTCCAGACGGTGCAGACGCTCGTTAACACCAACTTTATCCCCCGAGGTAGGAGACGCATCATGGGCATTCTGGCCTGGATTCTCATAGGGCTGCTCGCGGGCATCATCGCCAAGGCGCTCATGCCGGGCAGGGACCCGGGCGGCATCATCATCACCATGCTCATCGGCATCGCCGGCGGCCTGCTCGGCGGCTGGCTCGGCAAGGTCATCTTCGGCGTCGACTCCATCGACGGCTTCTTCGACCTCTCCACATGGATCGCCGCCATCATCGGCTCCCTCATCCTCCTCGTCGTCTACCGGCTGGTCACCGGCAACAGGCGCCACTCCTGACCGACGCGCCCCCTCCGTCCGGAAACGGCTCCCCCTCCCCCGTGGGGGGAGCCTTTCCGCGGCTACGGGCACGGGAGCACGCCGGCCACCACCTCGTGACCTGCGGGACCGCAGCAGCCGCAAGAAGGACGGATCCACCGTGCGTACCGAGGTCTACCGGTTCGGCTACCTCGCCCCCGACGGCCGCTTCAGCCGCACCGAGGAAGTTGCCCACATGCTCGAAGGCGCCGACGCCGACGCGCCTGCAACACAAGTCCACTGGTGGGGAGCAGGCCTGACCGTGGTCGCTCATGGCCGAGGCGATTCCCCATGTCGGCCTAGTGAGCTGAGTCGGAGGTTCGTCGTTGGTTGGGTGTGAGTCGTCCTGGGCCAAAGATCCCGCCGTTGTCTGTGACCGATGGCCAGCGTGCCGTGCTCGAGGGTTGGGTGCGTCGTCGTTCAAGGGCTCAGGCGTTGGCGTTACGCTCCCGGATCGTTCTGGAGTCTGCTGAGGGGCACTCGATCGCGGAGGCGGGGCGCCGTCTGGGGATTGCTCCCGAGACGGTCCGTACCTGGCGGCGCCGGTTCCTCGACCGTGGACTGGAGGGCATGCACGACGAACCGCGACCCGGTGTGCCGCGGAAGATCACCGACGCGGATGTCGAGCGGGTGATCGTCAAGACGCTCGAGGAGACACCGAAGAACGCGACGCACTGGTCGACCAGGTCGATGGCCGCGGCGACCGGGATGTCACAGTCGCCCATCTCGCGGATCTGGAGGGCGTTCGCGCTGGCCCCGCACCGGTCCCAAACGTTCAAGCTGTCGACGGATCCGCTGTTCATCGACAAGGTCCGCGACGTCGTCGGTCTCTACCTCGACCCGCCGGAGAAGGCCTTGGTCCTCTGCGTGGACGAGAAGTCGCAGATCCAGGCCCTGGATCGGTCCCGCCGGTCCTGCCGATGATGCCCGGCGCTCCCGAACGCCGTAGCCACGACTACATCCGCGCCGGCACGGTGGTTCGCCGAGCTCACCCAGAAGAAGCTCAAGCGCGGCGTCCACCGCTCGGCCCAGGCCCTCGAACGTGACATCCGGGCCTGGCTCACCGACTGGAACGAGCACCCACGGCCCTTCATCTGGACGAAGACAGCCGACGAGATCCTCGACAAAGTCGCCGCCTACTGCCACCGAATCTCTGACTCAGGTCACTAGGGGGCTCGTCCCGCGGATCGTGGGCGCCGGTCAATGGTCCAGGGCGCTCGCTCCTTGCCGGGCACCGTCATCTCCTGGCTCAGAGCCGGTCACGAGCGGGGGTCGTTCCGCCCGCCGAGCCATGTGGGGCGCCGGTGGCCTGTGGTCGGGGACGCGGTGGTGGGATGGCTGTCACCGAGGGCTTGGGCGGTTTGCGCGCGTCGTCGACTCGGGGCATCACGCTCATGCAAAGGCTCGTGGCCGCGGGTGCTGCCTGTCGTGGCGTTCGCGAGACGGGTGTGTCAAGCCGAGTCATTGTGTTCTCCCGGGGGCCGAGCCGAAGGAGGTGTACCTCACGGATGTACACGGCCTGGTGCCGAGGCCTCGTCGCGCATCCGTGTCGAGCTGCCGTAGGTGTCCACCAAGTGCTCGCCGGCTCCGGTACTCCGCGCGCCGCGGCGGATCCGAAAGGGACGACCTGGCCCTGTGCGGGGCGGATCTGGGATTCGTAGCGTGAGGCAGGGGGCTGCGGGCAGACGCGGAGGAGCACGGTGTCGAGTGCCGCCGCAGACCAGTCCGCCCATCGCGCGCTGCGTCATCAGCGTGGGCGGCACCGCACCCTTCTGGAGGTTCGCATGTCTCGTTCCGCTGTCCCCGACCGGCTCGCCGCCCTGTCCGCCGCAGGGGTGTCGGTCTGGCTCGATGACCTGTCCCGTGAGCTTCTGGCCGGTGGCGGGCTGAAGGGGCTGATCGCGGAGAAGCACGTGGTGGGGGTGACGACGAACCCGACGATCTTCGCCTCCGCACTGTGCCAGGGAGACCGCTACACCGCGCAGCTTCGCCGCCTCGGCGGCGCGGGCACCAGCGTCGATGAGGCGGTCTTCGCTCTCACCACCGACGACGTGCGCGACGGATGCGACGTACTCGCTCCCGTCTTCGAACGCACCAGCGGGGTCGACGGGCGGGTGTCCATCGAGGTGGACCCGAGGTTGGCGCAGGATGCCGCCGCGAGCATTGAGCAGGCCCGCAGGCTGTGGGAGACGGTCGGGCGGCCGAACCTGTTTGTGAAGATCCCGGCCACCCGCAGGGGGCTGGAGGCGATCACTGCCGCCATCGCGGAGGGCATCAGCGTCAATGTCACGCTGATCTTCTCCCTGGACCGCTACCGCGAGGTGACGGACGCCTACCAGGCGGGACTGGAGCAGGCGCACGCCGCGGGGCGCAACCTGGCGGACATCCACTCGGTCGCCTCGTTCTTCGTCTCCCGCGTCGACACCGAGGTCGACCGGCGGCACGATGCCCTGGACACCCCCGAGGCCCGGGCGCTGCGGGGCAAGACCGCGATCGCCAACGCCCGCTTGGCGTTCCAGGCGTACGAACAGATGCTCCTGGAGCCTCGCTGGCAGGTCCTCGCCGCGGCCGGAGCACGCATGCAGCGCCCGCTGTGGGCGTCCACCGGGGTCAAGGACCCGACCTACCCCGACACGATGTACGTCAGCGAACTCGTCATCGCGGGCACCGTGAACACCATGCCGGGCGCCACCCTGGCCGCGTTCGCCGACCACGGCGCCCTTCCCGGACTCCCGCCGACGGCGGACGACTTCGCGGCCGCCGCTGCCCACTTCGTAGCGTTGGAGGAAGTCGGCGTTGACTTCGCGGACGTCACCGACACCCTGGAGCGCGAAGGACTGTCCACGTTCGAGGGCAGCTGGAAGGAGCTCGGGGCTTCGGTGGAGCGCGAGATGGGCTCCGAAGCCGTCCAGGCCGGTGACGGCGGCGGGAGGCGGGGCGGCGGTTCCGACCGTGCCGGCCTGCTGGGCATCTACCTCAACGACCACTATTGCGCCGCGGTCGGCGGACTGGAGCTGTTCCGCCGGGCCGCGAAGGCGCAGAAGGGCAAGGAGAGCGGCGAACTGCTGGCCGGTCTGGTCCGCCAGGTCGAGGAGGACCGTGACGCACTGGCGCGGATCATGTCCGACCTGCGGGTGCCCACCGACCATTCGAAGGTGGCCATGGGCTGGCTCGCGGAGAAGGCGGGCCGCCTCAAGCTCAACGGCCGTGTCCTCTCCCGCTCCCCGCTCAGCGATGTCGTGGAAGCCGAGGCGATGCTCTTGGCAGTCCACGGCAAGGCAGTCGGCTGGCGGGCCCTGCGCTCCCTGGCCGAAACGGACGACCGTCTCTCCGCCAAGGACCTGGACTCGCTGCTGGAGCGCGCCGACCAGCAGACCGGGCTCCTGGAGAGGATGCGTGTCACGGCAACGACCCGGGTACTGCAGCCCGAATCCCTGGGCTCGGCGTGAACTGATGGGACGGGGCCCGCGGCCGGGAGGCGGCCGGTCCCGGTTCCGTACGCGATCGGGCCCCGGGACGCCATGATCCCGGGGCCCGATCGCAGTGCAGCGGAAAGGGGTCGGGACGGCGCAGGCGTACGGCGTAGGCGTGTCACCAATCCGGGCCAATTGCCCCATGGGGATGAGCGCTACGTACGCGTTTCGGGTAAACGCCGTCGGGGTGGCCGACCGGGGCGCCCGGTACGGCGGAGCTCAGGAGGCACCCGATGGACGGGATCGTGCTGCTCAAGGAAGACCACAAGACGGTCGAGAAGCTGTTCAAGCAGTTCGAGAAGGCCGGCGAGGATGCGCACGCGGAGAAGCGGAAGATCGCCGACAAGGTGATCGACGAACTCACCACGCACACGTGGATCGAAGAGAAGATCTTCTACCCGGCCGCGCGGGAGGCCGCCCCCGATACCAAGGACCACGTCCTGGAGAGCATCGAGGAGCACCACGTCGTGCTGTGGATGCTCTCGGAGCTCAAGGACCTCGACGCGGCCGACGAGCGCTTCGACGCCAAGATGACCGTCCTCATCGAGAACGTGCGCCATCACGTCGAGGAGGAGGAGAAGGAGTGGTTCCCGGACGTCCGCAAGGCCATGGGCCGCAACCGGCTCACCGAACTCGGCGACCAGATGGAGAAGGCGAAGAAGAGGGCTCCCGGCGAGCCGCTCGCCGTCCCCAGCGCCAAGAGTTGACGGCACGCTCCGCGTTGTTGCCTTGTGCCACCTGTCGAACCTGCCTGCATGAGCGTCCAGACCATCGTGAGGGGCCAGAGGGTGAACAGGCGGGGGCGAACAGGCTGTGGTGGGGTTCAACGATGATCGGGAGTCCTGGCCGGACTTGCGGGCGGGTGGCCCCAGACCGACCGTGGGCGGGCGCGGTGACCAGAGGAGCAGAGCGGTGACCGAGACGGGCCCGATCGTCGTGTTCGCGAACTTCCTCTCGGACCTGGCGGTGGATCTCGACGAGGGCCAGATCCTGACGCAGTGGGCCCAGCAGGCTCCGCGGAAGGCGTGGTTGCTACGGCCGGGGGACGTCTTCGTCACCCCCGTGCCGCTGAGCCGGGAGTTCTTGCGGTACGTGTACGACCTGACCGGGGTGCCCCCGGAATCGGTGACGGTGATCGAGGTGCCGCCCGCCGGAGCCGTTCCGCTGGCGCGGGCGGTGCGCGAGGCCGGCCTCGTCGACCACGTCCGGGCCCTCGCCGGTGACCGGGGCGCGGCGCTGCTTCCGACCGCACTGGACGCGTCGGCGATCGCGTTCGCCCGTGACACCGGGCTCGCGGTCCACCCGTACCCCACGGTCGAGGCTGCCGAGACCGCCCTCAAGACGACCATGCTGCTCAACACGAAGGCGGGCTTTCGCGAGACGGCCGGACGACTGGGCATGCGGCTGCCCGCCGGGCGGATGTGCCGGCGCCCGGAAGCCGAAGGCGTGGCGCGCGAGCTCCTGCGCGACCACCACCGTGTCGTGGTGAAGCCCGACCGTTCGGCCGGAGGGCACGGAATGCGCTTCGTGGCCCGCGACGACCTGAGGGGCGGGGCGAGCCTGCCGCTCGATGCGGTCGGGGGGCCCGAGGGCCTGTGGGTGGTGGAGGAGTGCCTCGACGTGGCCGAATCGGTCAGCGTCCAGCTGGAGGTCACCGCCGCGGGGCCACGCGTGGTCTTCAGCGGTGCGATGCGTACGGTGAGGGGCTCCTTCACGGGGTACGTCTCCCCGCTGCCGCCGTCCTGCGCGCATGTGGCCGGCGAGCTGGAGGAGTGGGGGACGGCCCTGGGCCGCCATCTGGCCGCCCACGGTTACGCCGGGCCCTTCGGGCTCGACGCGCTGGTGGACACCGAAGGCGTCGCGTACGCGAGCGAGAGCAACATCCGCCGTACGGCCACCACCACACCCCACAGCATGGTGATGCGGCTGACCGACGGGTCGGCCAACCCGCACCCGGCGTGGGCGGTGTCCAAGGGCTGGACCCTGAGCCCCATGGGCTTCGACGAGGCGCTCGCCCGGCTGCGCGCTTCCCGCCTGGCGTTCGACCCGGAGCGGGGCGAGGGCGTGGTCCTCTACGCGGACGTGCCGCCCGACGGCCGTTCTTGGCGGTACGCGGTGATTGCCGGGAGCGCCGTCGACGTGAACGAGCAGGAAGCCGCCTTGGCCGAGGTCCTCGAGTTCGAGGGCGGCTGAGCGGACGACGCCGGTCCCGGCACCCAGGAAGGGTGCCGGGACCGACGTCGTCGTGCGGGGACGCGATCAGGCGGAACGGCCGCCGAAGGGGGCGCCGGTGCCGTAGTACGTGCCCAGCTCATCCCGGTACCCGGCGTCGCCGAGGTGCTTGTCCCGGTGGAACTCGGGGGCGTTCTTGATCTGTTCCTTGGTGCGGTCGACGAAGATCTTCTTGTCCTCGGGGTCGACTCGGACCACGGTGCTCGCCGGAAGCAGGACCTCCTTGCCGAAGATCCAGATGCCGGTGTCGACCACCAGGTAGGCGTCACCGACCTCGTCGGAGTGCTTGTCGACCTTGCCGATGCTGCCGTCGGTCGCCTCGACCTTGTAGCCGGTCAGATCGGTACCGGCCAGGTGGCCCGAGGTCGGCTGGTAACTCCACACATGCTCAGTCACGCGAAAACAACTCCTCCGGTCAACGGGGGAAGGCGGAAAGCGAATTCTCCGCCGATCCTCCTTGTTCCGTACGTCGTGCTCGGCGGTCGGCCTGCTTTCCGCCTGGTCTTCGCCTGCCCTGCCTTTTCGACTTCACGCACCCGGATCCACATCGGGGACCGGGGCGGCCGTCGATCATTGGAGGTGAGCAGGTCCCCTGCTGCGTCACGGCGACCGTCCCGGCTGTCGTCAGGATGCCCCCGATGTCCGCCTTCACTACTTCCGTGTTCGTGAGGGCCCGCCACCGCCATGCAGTGTCGGAACTGCGCTTTTTCGTACGGCTACCAGCGGTACCAGCGGCCACTACCGGTCTTGGGGCGGGCAACGAAACCGATCAGCCAAATGACCAGGACCGCGATGGCAACCCACCAGAGAATCTTCACCGCAAAGCCCGCGGCGAAGAGGATCAGAACCAGCAGAAGAACGAGAAGCAGGGGAACCATATGTATCAACCTCCGAAGCACCGCTTGCCCGACCACACCTGGGACATGCATTCGATTTCCATGTGTTTCCTGTCCTGAGCGCTGGGCAGAAGATCTTGCCCGTATTCCGCGGCAGCGCTTCGGCGAAGCCCTGTCGGGGCCGATGCGGCTCGAGTTCGGCGACGCGGTCCGGCTCCTGCGCGAGGCGGGCCACGAGGAGCAGGCCGCACGGGACACCGCAACGCGCACCTCCTGAGAGGAGCCCCGGCTCGGCGACGGCGCGCAGGGGCTGGGCTCCCTCATGTCGTCGCGTGTGCTCCGACTGCCTGTCGGTAGGCCACGTGCCCACCCAGCGCACCACTGACGGCCACGGCGGCCATCCCACCCCAAGCCCACAGTCGGCCCTTCGCCGAGCGGCCGCGGAGCCGCGCAGTCAGGGACGTGGTGTAGCAGGCCACTGCAGCCACGTTGGAGGCCGCGTGGGCCAGACCGACCCGGGCCTGCTCCGGCGGCAGATCCGCCCAGTCCGCCCAGCCGGCGACCGCTGCCGGGGCGACGCCGGCCAGGCCGACGGCGGTCAGGGTGGTCGTCGCGCGCTGCGCCCCGGGCACGAAGTCCAGTACCGAAGCCGACAGCCAGCAGCCGATGGGCACCTGCACGAGCACGGGGTGCAGGGGGTGGCCCAGCGGCCGGCCACGCAACAGATCGCGCACGCCGCCCAGGGGGAGCGAACGGATGCCCCGCTGCAGCAGCCTGATGGCCGGATCGGCCACCGTTGTCCGCTCGAGCCGGTCCAGGGTCTTCAGCCAGCATGCCGAGGCGCGGTCGAGGGCCGCGGTCTGCCCAGCCGTGGGCGAGGTGTCGAGGGTGCGCGAGTTCATACACGACGCCTACCCGCTGCCGCGCCGCGATCCCGCGCCGGCCCCGACTGCACCCGAACGACAGGCCCCCAACGGGGGAGTGCTGCTCACCAGGGCGCCGGCCTGATCCGGCCGGCCTCTGCCCGCTGCTGCGCCGACGCCCACAGAGCTCCGGCTCCTGGGGTGGGTGTTGAGGCGATGGCGGGGTAAGCGCGCCTCGACCGCGGCATGCACATCTCAACGAGAGGATCCGCGATGACGGCTCGCTCCGCAGACCGGCACCAGCCCGCCCAGGACTCTCGGCCATGAGCACGATGCAGCTGGCCCGCGCGGAGATGACGCAGAAGGGCAAGCGCTACGGGACGGGCGACGGTCTCTTCGCCGCGGCGGGCGTCCTGGGCCTCTTCGCCGTCCAGGCTCTGCTGGCCACGTGCATTGCCACCATCGCCGTGGTCCTGCCTGTGTGGGCGGCAGCCCTCGCCATCTCCGGCGTGCTCGCGGCGGTGGCCGCGGCGACTGCGTTGGTCGGGACGCGCCAGATCACACAGGTCGGCGCCCCGATTCCCGAACAGACCCTGGCCAGCGTCAAGGCCGACCTGGCCGAGGTCAAGGAGAGGGCACACCGGTGAATGACCACTCTCGATCCGCACCCGACACGCCCTCCGAGACGTTCACCCCCGCCGAGTTGAGCGAGAAGGTCGAGCGCACTCGCGACGAACTCGGACAGACCGTCGAGGCCCTGGCCGCCAAGGCCGACATCAAGGCCCGAACCAAGGAGAAGACCACAGCCATGAAGCACCAGACCGCCGAGAAGGCCTCCCTGATCGCCGACCAGATCCGCGAGAAGGCGGGGCAGGCCGCCCAGATGGTGCGGGACAAGACACCCGACCCCGTCCTGGACAAGACCGTCCAGGCCGCCGCCCAGGTGTGGGACAGCGCGAGCCGCGCCGGACAGTACGCGGCGGACAAAACCCCCGACCCGCTCTTGGAGAAGGCCGGCCTGGCCGCGACGGCTGCACGGGTGAACCGCACGCCGCTCCTGATCGGCGGCGCAGTGATCATCGTGCTCGTACTGGTGCGCCGTAGCCGCGCTCGCCGTCGGTGAAAGCTTCCAAGCTCGCCTACAAGCCCGTCGGACTGGCCCTGGGAGCGGCGAGCGGAATGCTCGCAGGCGCGGTGTTCAAGCAGGCGTGGAAGATCGTCGAAGGCAAGGGCGACGCCCCGGATGCCACGGACGAAGACCGTGCGTGGAAGCAGATCCTGCTCGCCGCGGCGATCCAGGGAGCGATCTTCGCCGTGGTCAAGGCCTCGGTCGACCGGTCGGGTGCCGTGGCCGTACGCCGTCTGACGGGCACGTGGCCGGGCTGATTCACCGCCGGTGCCGGCCCGCTGCCGTGGTCCCGCCCACGCCACCCTGACAGCCAGGCACCCCCGCTGACCGTATGGCCGCGAGGTGGTTGACCTGGTATCGGCCCGCCCGAGCCTGGGCGGGCCGATCGTCTGGCGGGTGCCAAGGGCGCCGGAACTCACGGTTCACGACGGTCAGAGAAGGCGCACGCATCAGTCGATCTGGCCCTGGGTGATGACCTGTATCTCGTTGGTCTCCTCGTTGCGCACCCGGTATACGGCGTGGGGCCCCTCGTCGCGGACTTCCTCTATCCGCCCCTTCTGCAGGTCCGGCCGCCCATCGTGATAGGCGATGCGGTCGTTCTCTGTGTGCAACATATTGCCCTCCGGTGAAGCATCGGGACTCGGATTGCATCCGGGTCACGGTCGGGGATATTCCTGGTTCTTTCGCTCGTCGGCATGCTCTTCCGGGGTCTGCCAAAAGTCCGCGCGGCGCTGCGCAGCGGGAGGCTGATCGGCCGGCGGTGACTCCCGGCGTCTGCGTCGGCTCCCGTACCAGAACGCGCCGATCAGAAGGACGACCAGGACCACTCCGTCGGGCTGCGACATCTCCTCAGGTCCTGGCGAGGCTTTGCCGGCCCGACCGGAGATCGGCCAGGAGGCGGCCGGCGTCCGTGAGGAGCGTGCCCTGTAGGGCGTGTACGGCCGGGGAAGGTTCCGGGGTGGTCTGTTCCCGAGGCTGCACCCGGTCGAGCTCTGCGGCTGCTTCGTCGATCTTCGTTTCGAGGAGGTCCGGATCGCTGGGGGAGGCCCGTCCGATTTCCTCCACGACGGTGGCCACGGCGCGCAGGACAGCGCTGAATCGGGGCCGGAAAGAGGCCGGGAGATTCCCGAGCTCCCCGCTGCCGAGGGCGTAATCCAGGGTTCGGGTCATGGAGCGCAGGTGGTCCATGCTGCGTTCGGCGACGGTGATCGCTTCCCGCGCGCGGGGGAGGGCTTCGCCGGCGCCGCTGATCGTCCGGCGCGGGTTCATGCGGCCGTTCTCGATCTCGGCATCAATGCCGTGGCGAATGCGCTCGGATTCGGCGGAGAGCCTTCGCCAGTCGCGGCGCCACTGGCGCAGGTGGTCCCGGTCGGGAGCCTTCGCCTCGAAGGTCTCGGCGAGGTCGCCCAAGCGCCGGGCCAAGGCGGAGTAGAGGGCGGTGACGGCTTGCTGCCGGTGGCCGGTGTGCCGGGCGGGCGCGAGGACGAGGTGGGCGGCGAGGCCGCAGAGCGCGCCGATGCTCACGGACGCGACCAGGTGGCCGATGTAGCCGATCTGTCCCTGGCCTGAGGAGAACGCGAAGAAGGCGACGATGGTGACCTGGATGCCCTGCTGCCCCAGGCGCCGGTTCCTGCCGACGCAGAGCGCGATCAGGGTGAGCACGCCGAAGGTCCATCCGTGGATGCCGGCCAGGGCCGCCAGGGTGGCGGCGAGCGTGGCTCCCGCCGCCATCGCCAGCACGTACTGCAGGCAGTCGCGCACCGACCGGTACACGGTGGCCTGCAGGGCCACCAGCGCGGTGAACGGCGCGAACGTCGAAACCGCCGGCGGCAGCAGGTAGCGCGCCAGGACCCAGGCCGCCATCGCCGCGACCACGGTCTTGCCGCCGAGCACGACCTCGTCCCGCTCGCCCCCGGCTTCCCGCATCGCGCGGCGCAGATAGGCGAGCCGTTCCATGGCCGCCGACCGGATCTTTCGCGTCTCGTCCACCCGTCCGGGCAAGATCGACCACCTCCGGTGCGCGCCTGCCCCGCCGACCGCGCCCGACGCTCGGATCAACGTCACAAAGCCTTCAGGGAGTTGCGAGGTGACGCTCGGACTCCTTGCGGTCCTGGTCGATCTCGGCCCGCTCCTTCGCGATCTCCCGGGCGAGGAAGAAGTTCAGGAGGATCCGGCCTCGGCTCTGCTCCGCCGTCTGGGGGAGCAGCCTCGCGCCCGCACGGGCGGTATCACCCCTGCGGTGCCAGGACGGTGAACAGGGCGCCCTCCGGGTCGCGGAGGGTGACCCATCGGCCGGCGCTGGAAGTTTCCACCGGGGAGACGATCCTTCCGCCCGCGATACCGGCCGCTTCGGCAGCGGCCTCCAAGTCGGGCACCCGGAAATAGACGTGCCAACGTGGGCGAACGTGCGGATCGGGATCCGCGTCCACCGCTCCGCCACTGATCCGTGCCACGGTGTCCTTGCCGTGGCGCAGGACGACGTGGTCGTGCTCGTAGGCCACGACACAGGACTTGGGTGATTCGCCGGCCCAGTCCAGGACCTCCCCGTAGAAGATGGCGGCGGCGAAGGCATCACGGGTACGAAGTTCGAGCCAGGCGGGAGCGGTACCTTGGCCCACCCGCCAATCCCTGAGGATGTCGCCCTGCCAGAGCCCGAAGACGGCCCCGTCGGGATCAGCCGCCAGGACGGCCCGGCCCGTACCGAAGCACAGCGGGCCGACGGCCACGGTGGCGCCGCGCTCGCTGATTCGCGCGGCGGCCAGGTCGGCGTCAGATACGGCGAAGTACGGTGTCCAGGCGGTCGGCAGCGAGGGAGCGTCCGCGAGAGCCCCGAAACCAGCGACGGGAGAGCCGTCGTGAAAAGCGAAAGAGAACCGCTCGCCGAGCCGGGTCCGTCGGAACGTCCAGCCCAGCACGGCACCGTAGAACCGCTGAGCGGAATCGGGGTCCCCGGTCATCAGGCTCACCCAGCAGGGTGCGCCGGTGGCTTCGTGGCTTGACGCGGACACAGTTGTGGGTTGCCTCATTCTGCTCACCTCGATGGGACTTTTCCACGGTAGCCCCGGTTGGCGGTGAGGTTGGTGAAGTGGGGCGTCCGTCCGGCGAGGGCTCTGCTCCGCGAGCCGCCTTGGCAAGCTGTGCGTGTGCCGATCTCGGGGAGGGCATGGCGGTGCGTTTTTAGTCGGATCCTCCGAAGATCGGCGCTGCTTCGGATGGGGCGCCCGGGACAGGGCAGGCGCACTACCTCATCAACGCTGTGACTCGCTCGGCGACCCACAGCGAAATCGGAGGTACGGGTGTCCAGTACTGCTCTCTCCTCGGCCGCGCTGCCCGGCGGCCTGGTCGCCCTGCCGGGCGTGTACCAGCCCCAGGCGGACACTCGACTCCTCGCGGCGGCCCTCGCCGATGAGGACCTCGGGCCCCATACCCAGGTCCTGGAGATCGGTACGGGCACGGGCGCCCTGTCCCTGCACGCCGCGACCAGGGGCGCCCAGGTCACGGCGGTCGATGTGTCCTGGCCGGCAGTGGCCACGGCCCGGCTGAACGCCTGGATCCATCGCCTTCCCCTCCGCGTCCTGCACGGGGATTTCGAAGCACGCACCACGGGACGACGCTTCGACGTCGTCTTCTCGAACCCCCCGTACGTCCCCGCCCCGGACAGTCGACTGCCCTCGCGCGGCCCGGAGCGGGCCTGGGACGCCGGACTCGACGGGCGGGCGGTCATCGACCGGATCTGCGCGGACGCTCCGACCCTGCTGCGGCCCGGCGGAATCCTGCTCATGGTGCACTCGGGGTTGTGCGGTGCCGAAGAGACCCTCGATCGGCTGGCGGGGGCCGGGCTGGACCCTGACGTCACGGCGACGGCATCCGTGCCCTGGGGCCCCGTCCTGCGGTCGCGGCGATCCTGGCTGGAACAGCAGGGCCTCGCGGCGGAAGCCGAAGAATGGGAAGAGCTGGTGGTCATCCGTGCCCAGCGACCCTGATCCCAGGCTGTGCCCGGCCCCCGGTGCAGGGGACGCCGCCCGGCGGGTTGCCCTGGAGCCCGGTGGCCCGGCCCTGGTGGAGGGCCCGGTCGAGTTCGTCCTGAACGACGGCACGGTCGTCCGGTCCGACCGCTTCATGGTCGCCATCTGCACGTGCCGCCGCAGCCGTACGTACCCGTGGTGCGACACCAGCCACCGGCGCCGCGAACGAGCCGCGCCACCGCCCGAGAACAGGAACCCGCAATGACCCCTCCTCCGAGCCCGACCAGCACCGTGACCGCCGCCGGCCCCCAGCTCGTCGAGGGGCGGGGCGAACTCTCGGACGCTGTGATCCGGGCCCTGCGGACGGGAACCGCGCCGGTGTACGCCCCCGGCGTCGTACTCAAGGCCGACCCGTGGGGCGAAGACCTTCAGCTCGCCCTCTACCTGCTGTACGAACTGCACTACCGCGGCTTCGCGGAAGTGGGGGACGCACGCGAATGGGACCCGGACCTGCTGCGTCTGCGCCAGGCCATGGAAGCCCGATTCCTGCATGCCCTGCGTACCGAGCTGTCCGACGCGCCCCGGTCGGTCGAGGACGTCTTCGCCCCGCTCCTCGTCGAGCCCGTGGACCTCGCCGACAGCCTCAGCCACCAGCTCGAAACCGACGGCGAGCTGTGGCAGCTGCGCGAGTACGCCGCCCTGCGCTCCCTTTACCACCTCAAGGAGGCCGACCCGCACGTGTGGGTGATCCCGCGGCTCACCGGGCGGGCCAAGGCCGCGATGGTCGCCATCGAGTACGACGAGTTCGGCGCCGGCCACGCCGACCGCATCCACGCACGGCTCTTCGCCGACCTCATGACCGACCTCGACCTGGATCCCGCCTACGGTCGCTACCTCGACCAGGCTCCGGCGCCGCTGCTCGCCACCGTGAACCTGATGTCCCTCTTCGGCCTGCACCGGGCCCTGCGCGGCGCGCTCGTCGGCCACTTCGCCTGCGTCGAGGTCACCTCCTCACCCGGCTCCCGCCGCCTGGCCAAGGCCATGCGGCGCTGCGGGGCCGGTCCGGCCGCCGAGCACTTCTACGCCGAGCACGTCGAGGCCGACGCCGTCCACGAGCAGGTCGTACGCCACGAGGTCATCGGCGGCCTCCTCGCCGACGAACCGGACCTCGAAGAGGACGTCGCGTTCGGATGCGCGGCGACCGTCCTGCTCGAAGACCGGCTCGCGAGCCACATCCGCGAAGCCTGGAACCATGAGCGCAGCGCACTGCGCACGACCCTGCCCGAGCACTAGAAGGTGTCTTCACGGAGCGGCGCGGCGGCCTCAGGCCCGGCGCGCCGCTTCCACGTCCGCCGTCGAACTCAGGCGAGCCGACGACCGCGCCGAGGGCGCCCGGCTCGGGTGAACCAGAAGCCGAACGGGATCCGCATGGTGCACCGCCGTCGTCGAGTCTGAGGCGATCAGGAGGGCGCCGGGCGCCTTGAGGGACCGGGATCCGCGTCTGCTACGTCAACGCCGACCTCAATGTGGCCGGGGTTGCTCACCGCCCTCGTACGGGGCCTGGCCTGCAATATAATTGACTTCCATGTCGAAGCCTGACGAGCTGCTCGTGAACATCGCCGCCCTGGTGGAGTCCGGGCAGAGCAACCAGATGTCCCTGACCGTGGTCACCGGCGGTGCTGTCATCACCGGCCGGCTCGCCCCCGAAGCCGTGTGGAGAGAACGGGTGTCGGAGGTGCTGACGGATTCCGCCCGCCTGAGCGAGTTCTCCGCCATCTTCACTGCTACGACACCCAAGGAGGGACCGCCCACACATCTGCACTTCCATGTGGCGCGGATCCTGCAGGGAACCGTGGGCATCCCGGAGACGGGCGGAATGTACCGCATCTCGATCAAGGACGTCAGTGCCTGGACCGTGGGCGACTTCAGTTACTCCGACAGCTGACCCGCGACTACGGCGAGAATCCGCCGCAGGGCTGAGGGCTCGACCGGTGCATCGGGTCGGGCCCTCACGCCCTCACCCCTGTAACGGAGCGCCGGATCAGGCTGCGTGCTGGGGCTGGCGCAGTTCCGCCTGGCCGAAGAGGAGGGCGTAGCCGCCGGGGAGCCGGCGCAGGATGCGGGCGAGGAGGCCGGGCCCCGCGAGGCGGGTGACGACGGCGAGTACGGCGCCGGTGTCCCAGCGTGCGGTGGGGATGGCGCCGGTGCGGGTGGCCAGGTCCTTGCCGAAGCCCCAGCCGGTGGAGGGCAGCGGGCTGATCTGCAGCGCCTCATGCCGCTCCTGCCTCTCCTTGAGATCGCGCTCGGCCGCTCCGCGGCTCTGCCCCTACTCGGGCCCGAACTGTTCCCGCGGTGCCGGCGCCTGGCGCGCCATGGTCCGCGTGGTCAGCGCGGCGGCGGCCAGGACCACCACGGCGGCCACGATGATGATGATGGTCCACATCGCATCCTCCACTCGCTGACAGCTCACGCAGGCAGCCAGAACCCGTGGCGTACGCGGAGCCAGTTGCCGGCATGGTGGTGGCAGGCGGGTCAGTGGGCCGGGCGACGCCGGTGCAGTACCGACCTCACAGCGAGATAGAGCACGTCGGCGATGAGGAGCAGTACGCCGGCGGACACCAGGTACAGCATGCCGTCGACGGTCGCGCCGATGATGATCAGCACGATCGCGGCGGTCAGCAGGAGGTAGAAGAGGGCCATGGTGCGGCCTCGGTTCGCGGATGCGAGTGCCGGAGGCTCGCCAGGATGGTCGTGGCGGCGGCCGTGCTGTACGCAGCCTCGGCGTCGGGTGTCCTGCGGGAACGAAGCGCTCCCGCGCGGGGTCAGGGGCGGCTACCAGTAGTGCCGCCGTCCGCCGACCTTGTGTCCGACGGATCCCAGGATCCACAGGATGACGCCGACGACGACCAGGATGATTCCGATGGTCCACAGAATGGAGATGCCGGCTACGTAGCCGACGACCAGCAGGATGATTCCGAGGACGATCATGATGTCCTCCGATCTCACGGAGTGATGCAGAGCCCCTGCTTTCAGGGTAGATCTGCCCCCTGCCGGTGGCTTCCCGGGGAGGACGGCTCTACCGTGGAGAGAGGCATCTGGAGCGCGCCATGCCCGCCATCCTCGGACTCGTCCTCCTGATCAGTGCCCGGTCGTCGCCGTGGCCGGCGTGGTCACCAACGACGGCAGCGCCCGCGAGCTGGCCGGCGGATTCTCCGTTCTCGGCTACGAGGTCACTGGCTCGACCGGGACCCTCTTCCTCTACGGCATCGTCGTCGGGGCCGTGGCACTGCTCGGGCCGAGCCTCCTCCTGGCGGGTGCCCGCCGGACTTCTCATCGAGGCCGGCTGCTGATCGCCGCGACGGTGGGCCTCCTGCTGTTCGGTCTCTACTCGTTCTGCGAAGCCCGCTGGCGCGAAGCCCCTGAGCACGGCGCCTCGTCAGAGCAGCCCACCGAGGCCCCGGGCTCGCAAACGCGCCCGAGTGCGCCCTGGCGAGGGCACCTCGTCCGACGTCATGCACCGCTTGTCCCCGTTCGGGCGTTTGCGCAGCGCGATCGGCGTGCGCGTCGCCGCGTTCGGCGGAGCAGCCGGCCAGCCGATACTCCGCGAAGAACTTCCCCCCGTCCTGGCAAGGGCGCTTGGACGGTGCAGGTGATCGGCTCCGCCAGCGCGGTCGCCGTCTCCATGCAGACCCTGCCCTGCACCTACCCCTGCGCGGTCCTCCTCGCCGGCCTGGTCCTCAGCGCCACCGGCCGCAAGCCGGCCCACGGCCCCAGGCTTGCCCGGTGCCTGGGGCCGGCGCGTGACAGAGCCCGGCCGTCTGATGGTGGGCCCGGCCGGGCTCTGCGTGCGTGGGTGGGGCGCTGCTCAGACGTCATCCTCGCGGCGGCGTTCGGTCTCGTCGGGGTTCTTGCCGCGGGAGGGCTGGGCGGTCTCGGGGTGGACCGGGTCCTGGCCGGGGCGACGCATGCGCTCCCGCTCTTCGCGGCCCTTGCCCGGCTCCTGGCGCTTGTCCTTCATGCCGCCCATGACGATGACTCCTCGACGCGTGGGGTGGGGTTCCTCCCGCCCCACGCTGACACAGAACGTCACAAGACGCATCATTCTCGCTACCGCGCGTGGCGGGTGGGTGGTCTGTGGCCCGGTGTGGATGCGCCGGAATGCGGGGTGCCGCCTGAGTGCCGAGGATGGGCCAGATGTCACCCGCCCCCACACCGACAGGAGCCGATTCCCATGCTGGAGCGCACGTTGCGCAAGGACCGCACCGAGGTCACCTTCATCCTTCCCGCCGACACCCCGTCCGGGCCGGTCAGCGTGGTCGGCGACTTCAACGACTGGCAGCCCGGCGTCCACACCCTGCGCCCGCGCAAGGACGGCAAGCGAGCCGTCACCATCGAGCTGCCGGCGATGCACACGCATTCCTTCCGGTACCTGGCGGCCGGTGACTACTGGTTCAACGACGAGGGCGCCGGCGACCAGGACGGCCCTAACAGCCGCCTGCACACCTGATCGGACCCCGGATCGGACCCACCTGAGTCACACAGGGGGAGGGCCAGGGAGTTGAGAGGACGATGCATGCCCGCCGGCCCATGCCCCACAGGCCGGTATGTGTGTGATGGCCCGGCACCGTGCGCGGCGGCGGGCCCGTCGTCCCCCAGTCGCCGGAGTCCGGGACCCGCTGCAGGTAGTTCGACTGAGTGAGGGCTACTGGTTGGCGCTGGGAACGGCTGGCGGCTCGCCGGGAGCCTTCTTCTTCGCCTGCTCCATCTGGTCACCGAGTTCGGTGAGCCGGTTGCGGCCCATCGCCTTGCGGACGTCCGGAAACCGCTCCTTCTCCGTGGTTGCGCCGGCGCCGGAAGGACGCGTAGACCCGGTCCCACGGTGGGAAGCCGGCAGGCATGGCCCGCCACTTCGTGCCGTTGTCGACCAGGCGGCGGATCGCGTCCAGCATCGCGCGGTGGCAATAGGCCTCCGGTTGCCCGCCCCGGCCCCGCAGCCGCCCCGGCCCCGCAGCCGGCCCGGCACCGGCAGCAGTGGCCGGACCACCGCCCACTCGGCGTCCGACATGTCGGTGGGATACCGACGCTCGCGCGCCCCGTGGTCTCTGGCGTTCCCGAACCTGTGAGCCAGACGGTCACACGCGAGAGCGGCTGAAGTGGACCCCACTCCCGCGCTGCCGTAGAAATGCGACAACAGGGCCTCCTCGAGCGCGCGTTGGAATCGACACCCTTCGAGGTGCGTGCGCCGTCGCCGTCGCCGTCGACGCGGAGGCGCCAGGAGCGGCCTGGCCTGGCCATTTTTCTCAAGGCCGCGGGAGACGCCGGGGCGGGGATACCGGTCATGTTCCTCGCCGCGGCGGTGGTCCTCGCGGGCGGGGTGGCGCTGGCCAGGTGGAGTATGTCGCCCGTCCGCCGCGGGTCCGCCGCCCTTCCGGTCCGTGACCCGGAACCGCGCGAGGCTCCGTACGCGGTCGAGGGGACCCCGGTACTGGACGTGCCGGCCGTGCGGGAGGTGCCGGACGTCCACGCCGGTGCGCTGGACCACGCCGCGGTCGACGCCGACGGCTTCGAGCACGCGATAGCCGCGCTGTGTGCGCGTGACGGCTGCACGCCCGTGGAAGTGGTGGGCGGTGCGGGTGACTTGGGCGCCGACGTGATCGCCACGACCAAGGACGGACTCCGTGTCGTCGTCCAGTGCAAGCACTACGCCGACCCCCGCCGCGTCGGCTCGCAGGACCCGCAACGCTTCGGCGGCACCTGCTTCGCCGTGCACGATGCCGACGTGGCGATCGTCGTCACCACGAGCTTCTTCAGACCCAGTCTGGTGTGCCTGACCGTCACACTTCCTGAGGAACGGCGCTTCGGACTTGCCTCAGGCGGGTGGGCCTCGTCGGAACTCAGCGTTGCCCGGCGCAAGGAGAGGCTCGCCCGACCTGTAGCTCGGCCGTCCCGCCGGGAAGCTGGTTGTGTCCCGTGGCGGTGGCGCGGCAACTGGATGTCCTGATGCGGCTGCGTTCATGAATGTGGTCCAGACCAAATCCTTGACAGGGTTTTCGTTCACTACTTAAATCAGGTTGTGATGAAAGGGGCTCCGGTTCACTTCCTTGCCCCCAATCCCTGTCGGCGCAGCAATCGTTGGGGTTCCCATGCGATCCCCAGGTTGTCATATGCATGCCATCCGGCGATATATCCGTCATGCTCCCTGGAAGGGAGAGTCATGCACCCCCCACACTTATCCCGACGCCTGCTCCTGTCTCTCGTCTCGGTCCTCACCCTCGCGTCGTTGTCCACCGGTCTTGCGCAGGGTGCGCCCGCGCCGGCGGCGCGGCCACCCGCAGCAGCGGCCGCAGCAGCGGCCGTTGTCACCTTCTCCGACGAGTTCGACGGACCGGCGGGCGCCGCCGTAGACGGCGGGAAGTGGCAGATCGAGACGGGCGACAACGTCAACAACCACGAGCGGCAGTACTACACGGCGGGCAACCGCAACGCCGCCCTCGATGGCCAGGGCCACCTGGCCATCACCGCCCGCCGTGAGAACCCGGCCAACTACCAGTGCTGGTACGGAAGATGTGAGTACACCTCCGCACGGCTGAACACAGCCGGCAAGTTCACCACGACGTACGGGCGTGTCGAGGCCCGGATGAAGATCCCGCGCGGACAGGGCATGTGGCCCGCGTTCTGGATGCTGGGCAGCGACATCGGCCAGGTCGGCTGGCCCGACTCCGGTGAGATCGACGTCATGGAGAACGTGGGGTTCGAGCCATCCACTGTCCACGGCACCCTGCACGGTCCCGGGTACTCCGGCACCGGCGGAATCGGCGCCGGGTACGCCCTGCCCGGTGGTCAGGCGTTCGCCGACGCCTTCCACACCTTCGCCGTCGACTGGAGCCCCAACGCGATCACCTGGTCCGTCGACGGCACGGTCTACCAGCGCCGCACCCCCGCCGACCTCGGCGGAAAGCAATGGGTCTTCAACAAGCCCTTCTTCCTCATTCTCAACCTCGCGGTCGGCGGCTACTGGCCCGGAGACCCGGGCGGCAGCACGGTCTTCCCCCAGCAGCTCCTGGTCGACTACGTACGGGTCACCACCGGCGGCGATCAGCCGGGCGGCGGCGGTCCCATCACCGGAACCGGCGGAAAGTGCGTGGACGTCGCGGGCGCGGGCACCGCCAACGGCACCCCCGTACAGCTCTACGACTGCAACGGCAGCGCCGCCCAGCGCTGGAGCGTGGGCACCGACGGCACCATCCGCGCACTCGGCAAATGCCTGGACGTGGCCTCGGGAGGTACGGCCGACGGTACGCCGGTCCAGTTGTGGGAGTGCAACGGCTCCGCCGCCCAGCGGTGGGCCGTCCCCGCCGCTCAGGACATCGTCAACCCGCAGGCGAACAAGTGCCTGGACGCCTCGGGCGGCAGCTCGGCCAACGGCACCCGATTGCAGATATGGACCTGCACCGGGGCCGCCAACCAGAAGTGGACGGTGACCCGATGACTATGAGGATCCTGCGCAGGCCCTCCGTGCGCGGTGTGCTGGGCACAGCGGCGGCAGCCGCCCTCGTCACCGGCCTGAGCGGCAATCCCGCGATCGGCGCGGCAGCGGCGACCGGACAGATCACCGGCCTCGGCGGCAAGTGCGTCGACGTCGCCGGGGCGAGCAGCGCCAACGGCACCGCCGTACAGCTCTACGACTGCAACGGCACCGGCGCACAGCAGTGGAACGTCGTCGGCGACGGCACGATCCGTGCGCTCGGCAAGTGCCTCGACGTGGCATCGGGTGGCACCGCCGACGGAACCCGGATCCAGCTGTGGGACTGCAACGGCAGCGCCGCCCAGCAGTGGTCGGCCACCGCGGCCCGCGACATCGTCAACCCGCAGGCAGACAAGTGCCTGGACGCGACGGGCAACAGTTCGGCCAACGGCAACCGGCTGCAGATCTGGAGCTGCACCGGCGCCGCCAACCAGAAGTGGACGGCGCCGGGCGGGGGCGGTACTCCGGCACCCGGACCGGGGGCGATGGCCGTGGCGCCGTACCTGTACAACGGCTGGGGGAGCCCGCCGAGCCCCACCACCGTGACGAACGCGACCGGCGTCAAGTGGTTCACGCTCGCCTTCGTCCTCAGCAACGGCTACTGCAACCCGCAGTGGGACGGCAGCCGGCCGCTGACCGGAGGCGTCGACCAGCAGACGGTCAACACCGTGCGGACGAATGGCGGCGACGTCATCCCTTCCTTCGGCGGCTGGAGCGGCAACAAGCTGGAAAGCTCCTGCGCCAGCGCGGGCGAGCTGGCCGCGGCGTACCAGAAGGTCATCAACGCGTACGGGCTGAAGGCCATCGACATCGACATCGAGGCGGCGGCGTACGACAACCCGACCGTCCAGCAGCGCACGGTCGACGCGCTGAAAACCGTCAAGGCCGACAACCCAGGCATCAAGGTGTACGTCACCTTCGGCACCGGGCAGAACGGCCCCGACAGCAGCCTGATCAGCAAAGCCGCCGCGTCCGGGCTGACCGTGGACAGCTGGACGATCATGCCGTTCAACTTCGGCGGCGCCGGCCAGAACATGGGCCAACTCACCGTCCGTGCGGCCGAGGGCCTCAAGAACGCGGTCAAGAACGCCTACGGGTACTCGGACGACCTCGCCTACCGCCACACCGGCATCTCCTCGATGAACGGCATCACCGACAACGGCGAAACGGTGACCGTCGACGACTTCCGCACCATTCTCGGCTACGCCCGACAGCGTCACCTCGCGCGGCTGACCTTCTGGTCGGTCAATCGTGACCGGCCCTGCACCGGCGGCGGAGCCGACACCTGCTCGGGCGTTTCCCAGCAGCCGTGGGACTTCACCCGCGTCTTCGCCCAGTACAACGGCTGACCCCTCCCATCCCCGCCCCACCCCACCCCCACTCACGCCGTACAGCCGGCACAGGAGAGAACGTGCTCAGCTCCCCGCGCACGCCCAGAGCGGTTCGCCATGGCGCAAGCCGGCCCCGCGTCACACGGCCCTGGGTCGCGGCCTTCGTGGTCGCCGCCTCGGCCGCTTCGGTCCTCACCGCTCTTCACCCGAGCCAGGCCGCCACCCCACGGGCCGCCACCCCGAACGCTTCCGCGAAGGCGGCCGCCGCCCTGCCGACGGGCTGGTCCACAGCCGTTAATGCCGGCAGCGGCAAGTGCCTGGACGCGCGGTCGGCCGCGACCGCGAACGGCACGGCGGTGCAGCAGTACGCCTGCAACAACAGCACCGCGCAGCAGTGGAGCTTCACGCCGACCAGCGACGGTTTCGTGCGGATCGGCAACCGCAACGCGAACAATCAGGTCGTCGATGTGAGCGACACCTCCTCGGCCGACAATGCCGCCGTGCACCTCTGGGCGTACGGGGGCGGCAACAACCAGCAGTGGCAGGCCGTCGACGAGGGCGGCGGCTCGTACCACTTCGTCAGCCGCCACAGCGGCAAGTGCCTGGACGTCCCGGCCGCCTCGACGGCCGACAGCGTCCAGCTGGTGCAGTACACCTGCAACGGCACGGCGGCCCAGCGCTTCCAGGTGGCGCCCGTGAACACCGCGCCCGGGGATGTCGACCTCGGCCCGAACGTGGTCGTCTTCGACCCGTCCATGCCGTCGTCCACCATCCAGAGCCGGCTGAACTCCATCTTCCAGCAGCAGGAGACCAACCAGTTCGGCTCCCAGCGCTACGCCGTGATGTTCAAGCCGGGTACGTACAGCAACGATGTCAACGTCGGCTTCTACACCCAGGTTCTCGGCCTCGGCCAGTCGCCCGACTCGGTGACGATCAACGGCGCCGTGCACGTGGAGGCGGACTGGTTCCCGCCGCAGAACGCCACCCAGAACTTCTGGCGCGGCGCCGAGAACCTCTCGGTGAACCCGACCGGCGGCACCGACCGGTGGGCGGTCTCGCAGGCCTCCGCGTACCGCCGCATGCACGTCCGCGGCAACCTGGAGCTGAGCGACGGCGGCTGGTCCAGCGGCGGATTCATGGCCGACAGCAAGATCGACGGGCAGGTCCGGTCCGGCACCCAGCAGCAGTGGCTGACCCGCAACTCCCAGCTCGGCAGCTGGACCGGTTCCAACTGGAACATGGTGTTCGTCGGAAGCCAGGGCGTGCCGGGCAACACCTTCCCCAATCCGCCGTACACCACGGTGAACCAGACGCCGACGGTCCGTGAGAAGCCCTTCCTGTACGTGGACGGCGCGGGCGCGTACAAGGTGTTCGTCCCGTCCCTGCGGACCGACTCCACGGCCACCAGTTGGGCGAACGGGAACGCGGCGGGCAGCTCGCTCGGCATGGACCAGTTCTACGTCGTCAAGGCCGGAGCGACGGCCGCGCAGATCAACGCCGCACTGGCCGAGGGCAAGAACCTGCTGGTCACCCCCGGCGTCTACCACCTCAACCAGACCTTGAAGGTGGCCCGGCCCGACACCGTCGTCCTGGGTCTCGGCCTCGCCACCTTCATTCCTGACAACGGTGTCACGGCCATGACGGTCGCCGATGTCGACGGCGTGAAGGTCGCGGGTGTCCTCTTCGACGCCGGAACCACCAACTCGCAGACCCTGATGGAGGTAGGCCCGGCCGGCGCTGCCGCGAACCACGCGGCGAACCCCACCTCTCTGCACGACGTCTACTTCCGGGTCGGCGGCGCCGCCGTCGGCAAGGCGACGACGAGCCTGGTCGTCAACAGCGATCACGTCATCGGTGACCACATGTGGATCTGGCGCGGCGACCACGGCGACGGCATCGGCTGGAACACCAACACGGCCGACACCGGACTCGTCGTCAACGGCGACGGCGTCACCATGTACGGCCTGTTCGTCGAGCACTACCAGAAGCACCAGACCATCTGGAACGGCAACGGCGGGCGGACGTACTTCTACCAGAACGAGATGCCGTACGACCCGCCGACCCAGGCCGCCTGGATGAACGGCTCCACCCAGGGCTACTCGGCGTACAAGGTCGCGAACTCGGTCACCAGCCACCAGGCCTACGGACTCGGCAGCTACTGCTACTTCAACGTCAACCCGAGCGTGACCGCCGAGCGTGCCTTCGAGGCCCCCAACAACCCGAACGTGCGCTTCCAGAACATGGTGACCGTCTCGCTCGGCGGCACCGGGACCATCCGGCACGTCATCAACGATCGGGGCGGACCCTCCAACGCGTCCACCAACGTGGCCAACCTGGTGAGCCACCCGTGAGGTGGCTCGCAGCACGGCTGCTGATCCTGCTGGCACTGGCGCTGGGGCTGACCGCCCCGGCCCACGCCGGGCTCGAGGCCTCCGCCGCATCCCAGGCCCCGGCCTTCAAAGTGATCGCCTTCTACAACGGCACCTGGGACGCCGCACACATCGACTTCGTCAAGGAAGCCAACGAGTGGTTCCCGCGGACCGCCGCGCAGAACAACTTTTCCTACACGCCGACCACGAACTGGGAACTGCTGGCGAACGGAGGGGTGAACGACTACCAGGTCGTCCTGTTCCTGGACGACGCACCCAAGACGGCCGCCCAGCGGTCCGGCTTCGAGCGGTACGTGAGGGCCGGCGGCGGCTGGATGGGCTTCCACTCCTCGGCGTTCACCACCAACGCCGGCTCATGGCCCTGGTACTACAACGGGTTCCTCGGCAGCGGGAACTTCAGGACCAACACCTGGGGGCCGACCACGGCGGTACTGCGCACGGAGGACCGGACGCACCCCTCGACCACCGGGCTGCCCGCGACGTTCACCTCGGCGGTCAGCGAGTGGTACGGCTGGTCGAACGACCTGCGCGCCAACGCGGACATCAAGGTCCTGGCATCGGTCGACCCGACGAGCTTCCCCCTGGGCACGGACCCCAACCAGTCCTGGTACAGCGGCTACTACCCGATCCTCTGGACCAACACCCAGTACAAGATGCTGTACGCCAACTTCGGGCACAACGCCATGGACTACGGCTCCAACACCCGGCTGTCCTCGACCTTCGCGAGCCCCACACAGAACCGCTTCCTGATCGACGGGCTCAAGTGGCTCGGCGGAGTGGCCGGCAGCCCTGCGCCGACCGACCCGATCTCGGAGACCGCGTGGTACTCACTGGCCGACGGCGCGAACGGCGCCTGCGTCGACGCGCGAGCGGCGGCCACGGCCAACGGCACGGCGATCCAGCAGTACACCTGCAACGGGACCACGGCCCAGCAGTTCCAGTTCCGTCCCACCGACGGCGGGTACACCCGGATCGCGATCCGGGGCAATCCGCAGCAGGTCGTCGACGTCACCGGGGTCTCCACCGCCGACAACGCACCGCTGCAGCTGTGGTCCTACGGCGGTGGCGGCAACCAGCAGTGGCTGCCGGTACGGGAAGCCCCGGGCCGCTACCACTTCACCACGCGGCACAGCGGAAAGTGCCTGAGCACCACAGGGAGTGCGGCGAACGGCGTGCAGCTGGTGCAGCGCACCTGCGACAACTCGGCCGCCCAGAGCTTCCACCTGACCGCTCACCCCTGAGGCTCTGCCTCCCCCCGATATCCACGTTCGGAAGAACAGCTTGCCGCCCGGGGATCCCCCGGGCGGTACAGCCTCGGCCCCCCGTACCGGCGACGTCCCCGACCGCCAAGGCGACGCGGGCCGGCGACAAGGGGGGGAGGGCGCCGTCCGGGAACCCCGCCACCGCACGGCGGGCCAAGGAGGTCTTGATCATCGGTGCCCGTGGAAGACGTGCTGCGTGCTCGGGAGCGTGTCTGTCCGAATCCGCCAGGAGGCGGTGTCATGCCGACCGGGCGGACTATGGATCCGTAGGACCCGGTTCCCGCAGGGCCCGCCCGATCGGCTCGGGGCCTGACGGTGACCGCGGACGCAGGGGAGACTGCGGCGTTGGGTACAGGTGCCAGATGAACGAGCGCGTCCCGGTCGACGAGCTGATCAGCAGCGCCGCGCAGGCTGCCGGCGGATGGCTGGGCGCACTGCCGGTCGCGCTGGTGGCCACCAGCGCGGACGGAACGATCGTGCGCTGGAACCAGGTCGCGCAGGAATTGCTCGGCTACGCCCCTCCGCAGATGCTGGGGCGCAACATCGCGGACCTCCTCCATCCAGGAGCCGATCGCAGTCTGGGCCGCTCGCTCTGGGAAGCCGCGGCCGCCGGGCGGGGCGTGATGGGCACGGTGACCGCCTGGCACCGCGACGGGCACCCACTGGAGCTGGAGATCTGGGCCTCTCCGGTGTCCGACCGCCGGCACGACGTGGCCACAGTGCTGGTCTTCGCCGCCGATGCCCACGCGGCACGGCGCATCCGGGGGGCGTCGGCGGTATGGGACGGCTTGTTCGCCCGCTCCCCGGTCGGCATCGCGATTCTCGACTCGCAGCTGCGGTTCCTGCAGGTCAACACCGCGCTCGAAGCCATGAACGGTCTCCCGGAATCGGCGCACGTGGGACGCAGCCTGGCCGAGATCCTCCCGGAGGTGAACGCCCGCGAGATGGAGGAGGCCATGCTGCAGGTGCTGGCGACCGGGCGGCCGGTCCTCGACCGTCGCCGTGTCGGACGGACGCCGGCGGAACCGGACCATGACCGCGTGTGGTCGTGCTCCTACGTACGGGTGGAGGATCCCGCCGGCATGCCGATCGGCGTCATCGCCTCGCTCGTCGACATCACCGAGCAGCAGCGCGACCACATCGAAGCCGAAGCCGGACGGCGCCGGCTCGCCCTGCTCAGCGAGGCCAGCATCCGGGTCGGCTCCAGCCTCGACCTGGAGCGCACCGCGCAGGAACTCGCCGATCTCGCCGTACCGCGCCTCGCCGACGCCGTCACCGTGGACGTCCTGGACGCGCTGGCGCGCGGGGACGAGCCCGGCATGGGGCTGACCGGCGGGGCCGCCCTGCGGCGCCTCGGCAAGGCCCCGCTGGCCGGTTCCAAGGTGACCGACATCCTCGCCCCCCTCGGCAGGACGCTCGTCTTCCCCGTCGCCGCCCCCTACACGCAGGCCCTCGCGTCCCGGCAGCCCTTCCTGATCGCCCGTCTCGACGAACAGGCCGTCGCCCCCGCCGCCCGGCACTCGGCCAAGCCCGCCCAACTCGTCGCGGCGGGTGTGCACTCATTGGTCATGGCACCCCTGGTGGCCCGGGAGACGGTGATCGGCGTCGCCACCTTCCACCGCACCCGCCCGGTAGGACCCTTCGGCTCCGAAGACGTCACCCTCGCCGGTGAACTCGCTGCCCGCGCCGCGCTCAGCATCGACAACGCCCTGCTCTACCACCGTGAGCACGATACGGCGGTCGTCCTCCAGCGCAGCATGCTTCCCCAGCACATCACCCCGCCGCCAGGCATCGCGGTCAGCCACCGCTACCTCCCCGCGAGTGACGTCAACGAGATCGGCGGGGACTGGTACGACGTCCTGCCCTTGGCCGGCGGCAAGGCGGCCCTCCTCATCGGCGACGTCATGGGGCACGGCATCGCCGCCGCCGCGGTCATGGGCCGGCTGTCCGCCTCCGTACGGGCCCTCGCGCGCCTGGACCTTCCGCCCGTACGGCTGCTGCAGCAGCTGGAAGCGGTCCTCGGCGATCTGGCCGAGCCGATGCTGGCCACCTTCATGTACGTCGTCTGCGACCCGGCCACCGGACAGTGCACCGTCACCCGGGCCGGGCACCCGCCGCCCGCACTCGTGCTCCCCGACGGCACGGTCCGGCTGCTGGACACTCCGCCCGGTGTCCCCCTGGGGGTCGGGGGCATCGCCTTCACTCCGGTCGAGATCAGCGTGCCTCCCGGCAGCCTTCTCGTGCTCTACACCGATGGACTGATCGAAGCCCGGGGCCGCGACCTCGACGAACGGCTCGCCGAGCTGACGCACCTGCTCGCGGATCCGCAGCGGCAGCTGGACCACCTGTGCGACTCGCTGATCACCCACCTCGTTCCGGCGGCGGCGGACGACGACGTCGCACTCCTGATCGCCCGCATCGGCGGGCTGCCGTGAGGAGCTGTCGGGCTTCCGTGGCAGCCGGGCGCGAGCGCTTCCCGGCGTTCCTGTAGTGCGAGCAGCACTGTGCGTGTACCGTCAGCGCCAGCTGTCATGGTTCCGAAGTACCGGTCGTCCGTGAGTGCAGGATTCACGGGCGATTTTGCTGTTCACAGTCTCTGAGGACCAGGGCGATCACCTCCGGCTCCCGCATGGTGCGGGACCGGCTACCAGTCCCTTGGAGGGCACATGGCTACCGGAACTGTGAAGTGGTTCAACTCGGAAAAGGGCTTCGGCTTCATCGAGCAGGAGGGTGGCGGCCCGGACGTCTTCGCCCACTACTCGAACATCGCCGCCCAGGGCTTCCGTGAGCTCCAGGAGGGCCAGAAGGTGAACTTCGACGTCACCCAGGGCCAGAAGGGCCCCCAGGCGGAGAACATCACCCCCGCCTGAGTCTTTCCCCCTCATGGGGCGGGCGCCGCGGGATCGGCGACGCTGCTGCAGGAAGGCCCGGCCGGCCTCGTTTGCCGGCCGGGCTCTTGCATGGAGAGGCGTGCGAGCCGCTTCGGCATCCCGATCGAGGTCAGCCGCCACGACGGCCGATGGGCGGCCCGGTCCGGACACGGGCAGCGGTCACTGAGTGCGGGGGCGCGACGACCGGCCTGTAGCCGCAGGCACCGCCGGGCGAGGGCGCGCTGCGGGTCGCCGGGCCTCCCCTAGGGCCTGTCGTCAAACTCCCGCCTGCCTCGCGACGCCTGGCACGCGCTCTCGCCGCACCGGGCGAAAGCCCATGTACGTCCAGTACGCGGGCTTCCGCCCGGCACGCCGAGAGCACGCACCAGACGCCGCAAGGCCGCCCTTCGGGCGACGACGGGAGTTTGACGACAGGCCCTAGGGGACGATACTGAAGGTCACGGTGCGTGGAGGCGACATGCGTGAACCGGAGCGTCGTGGCCCGAGGCCGGCCTCGGTGCCCGTCAGCGAAACGGCAGCGGTCGTCCTGGACGGCGCAGGAGTGGTCGTAGCCCGGTCCCAGTCGGCTGCGACCCTGCTGGAATGTTCGCCGGGGCAGATCTGTGCTCCGCTGCTGGGGCTGCTGGCGCGCGCCGGAACGGAGGTGGGACCGGCAGGGCGCAGCGTCACCGTTCCGGGTGGCGATATTCCGGGTGGCGATCACGCGGGCCCAAAGGTCCCACTGGTCTGCACGGTCGTACGGCTCGCAGCTCGCGCACCGGCCGATTCCGACGCCGAGCCGCGGTGGCTCGTCCTGATCACGCCAACGGAAACCGCGGTGGAGGCGGCCGACTGGGATGCGCGGCGACGCCGGACGGGGCTGTCCCGCGCTGCTGCCGCGGGCATTGGCGCCTCCCTGGACGTCATCGAGTTGGCCGAGACCCTCGTGAATCTGCTCGTCCCTGATTTCGCCGACCTGGCGACCGTGGACATCGCCGAGCCGGTGCTGGTCGGCGACGAGCCCTCGCACCTGGACACCAGCGGCGACGTCCGCCTGCGCCGGACCGCTGCCGCGCAGAGTCCGGAGATATCCGCCGAGGATCTCCTGGCGGTGGGAGAGGCTCTTCCTCCCGTAGGGGACAGTACGTTGATGCGTCCCCTCATGAGGGGGCTGCCCGTGGTGGTGCCGGACGTGGCCGTCCTGCACGCGAAGCTCGGCGTGGATCCGGAGAGCCTGCCGTTGTTCGTTCCGCGGGGGGCGCACTCCTCGGTGGCGGTGCCGCTCTACGCACGAGGTCTGATCCTCGGCTGCGTGACGGTCTGGCGCAGTCAGCCGGCTTCCGCGTTCGGTGAGGAGGATGCAGCCCTGCTGCAGGACGTCGTCTCCAGGGCCGCCCTGGGTTTGGACAACGCGCGCCGCTATACGAAGGAGCACCAGTCGGCGCTGGCCCTGCAGCGAAGCCTGCTGCCACGTTCGGCCTGGGACTGCGCCGCCGTGGAGACGGTGGGCGTCTACCGGCCGGCGGGCGGCGGTATGGGAGTCGGTGGGGACTGGTTCGATGTGATCCCCCTGCCGTCGTTGCGCGTGGCGTTCGTCGTCGGGGACGTCGTCGGCCACGGACTGGAGGCCACCGCGGCCATGGCGCGGCTGCGGACGGCGGTGCAGACCCTGGCCGACCTCGATCTGGACCCGGGTGAACTGCTCACGCACCTGGACGATCTGGTGCTCGGGTTCTCCAGTGAGCAGATGACCGGCGAGTCACGCACGGAGCCCGCGGTGCTCGGAGCGACGTGCCTGTACGCCGTCTACGACCCGGTGGCGGGGCAGTGCGTCGCCGCCACCGCAGGGCATCCGCCGCCGGCCGTTCTGCCACCGGGTGACGAGCCGGCCTTCGTCGGCCTGGTGCCGGGACCGCCGCTGGGAATCGGCGGAATGCCGTTCGAGGTCACGGAGTTCGCAGTGCAGCCCGGCAGCATGCTGGCGTTCTTCACGGACGGACTCGTCGAAAGCCGCGGCGGCGACATAGACGAAGGAATGGACAGGCTGAGGAGCGCGCTCGCCGGTGCGAACCCGAGCCTGGCGCTGGGTGAGATCAGCCAGGACATCTTCGACCGCGTGCTGCCCCGGGAGCCCTCGGACGACGTGGCCCTCCTGCTCGCCCGCACCCGCGTCCTCTCGCCCGATCAGGTCGCCGAGTGGGAACTCGATCCCGATCTGTCCCTCGTTGCGCATGCCCGTGAGCTGGTGACGGGTCGGCTGTCCGACTGGGACCTGGACGAACTGGGCTTCGTGACGGAGCTCGTCGTCAGCGAGCTCGTCACGAACGCGATCCGCTACGCGGGCGGACCGGTCGGGCTCCGGCTGATCCGTGATCGGGTGCTCGTCTGCGAGGTTTCCGACCCCAGCAGTACCCAGCCGCGCCTGCGACGCGCACGGGAGACGGACGAAGGCGGCCGTGGCCTCTTCCTCGTGGCCCAGCTCAGCGACCGTTGGGGCTGCCGGTTCACCAGTACGGGGAAGACCATCTGGACGGAGCAGCCCATAGGCGGGTCCCTCGTCTGAGTTCCTACGACCTCGGCCCGGACCGGACCTGGCCACGGTTACTGCTGTCCTCCGTCAGTGCGGAGCGGGATGCGAAACGACCGTGGTGACGGTGTCGAAGCGCATGGTGGTGCGGGATTGCCGGTCGTACCGGTCCCAGCGCGGCATGGCCGGGTGGTTGGGGTCGCCGGTGCGGTTGAACGCGATCCACGCCCGGTGCACGGTCTTGGCGAGGCCGTCCCTGATTCCGGTGTCCATTCCCGCGAGGAACGGCGCGTGCGACCACTTGTCGAAATTGTCGAAGACGAACGGCAGGTCCAGGCAGTGCGGTGCGCCCAGGCGGCCGTCATGCGCGGGGGTGGGGAACCCGAACTCGTACGCCCAGACAGGGCGACCCCGTAGCGCCCGTGCTTCCGCGAACGCAAGGGTGGGCTTCCTGAACAGCTCGTCGGTGCTCAGGTCGATGAGTACGTCGATCGGCCGTGTGCCCGGGCGCACGGCCTCATACGCCGCGTACGCCTCGGCCGCGCCGTCGCCGAAGCTGTCCCGTGCCCGGCGGAGCACCTGTTCCTTCGTCGCCGACGCGTACGTCTCGCCCAGTGCGAAGGTGAAAGCGGACTCTTCCGCGGTCCAGCCGATGAGGACGTCGATGTCGGCTCCAGGGCCGTCGAGCAGGTTGTCGACGGGTTGCTGCGGCGCCGTCCCGCTGTCGAGCACCGGCACGAACGGTGCGGTCCAGTGTCCCCATTCCATGGTTGCCGCGAGGAGTCCGGCGGTGGGCTTGCCGAAGAGAGGGGAAGGAACAAGGGGAAGGGTTTCCTCTGTCTCAGTGCGAACAATATCCCAAGAAGCGGGGGGGGGGGGAAAGGAGACGGTAGCCGGCGGAA